>CAJXKX010000099.1 GCA_913055965.1 uncultured Roseovarius sp. | reverse complement strand
ATCGGCCGCGGGCACCACGAGCGACCAGTTGCCCGCGCCATCCACCACCGCGTCATAGACCCGCCCGAACACCGCGACCTGCGCGGTCGAGCCCGGCTCGACCCGGCCCGAGAGCGTGATCCCCGCCCCCGCCTCCGCGAGGTTCACCACGCCGTCGCCGCCGACCCCGCCATCATGATCGAGCCGGTTGACCAGCGTGTCGATGCGCACGCTGTCCGACAGCGTCGCCCGGTTGCCCGCCGCGTCGATCACCTCGACCAGCATCGCCGCCTCGCGCTCGCCGCCCGCAAGCGCGCCGGGTGCGAACTGCGCGACCCAGTCGCCATCGCCCCCCACGACGGCCTCTTGGCGCACGCCCTCGATCGTCACCCACACGCGCGAGCCGGACTCGATCGTGCCGGTCACGGCAAAGCCGCCCGCGTTGACCGCGCTGTTGATCACGTCGCGCCCGTCCACGCCCACGGCGACATTCATCGCCCCGAGGCTCAGATCGTCCACCTGCGTGTCGATCCGCACCTCGCCCGTCGCCTCCGTGGCATTGCCCGCGGCATCGACGGTGCGGGCGCTGACCTGCGCCACCTGCACGCCGCGCGGCACCGCGCCGCTGCCATAGACCGCCTGCCACGCGCCGCCGCCATCGGCGACCACGGTGCGCTCGACCCCGGCCAGGCTCACCACCACCAACGCGCCGGGATCGGCCGTGCCGGTGACGGTCACGCCCGCATCGGCCTCGGCGGCGTTGATCACCCCGTCGCCCGCGATGCCCGCCGCATCGAGCACCAGCAGCCCCGCCTCGGTATCGACCGAGACCGTGCGGACCTGCTCGCGCGTATTGCCCGCGGCATCGGTGGCCACCGCCACCGCCTGCGCGGCATAGGTTCCACCGGGAATGCGCGCGCCATCGACATGGGCGCTCCAGCTTCCGTCGGGGGCGACCTGCGCGGCCACCTCCGACCCGGCAAAGCGCACCACCACCGTGCTGCCCGGCTCGACCTGCCCGGTGAGGACAAAGCCGCCGCCCTGCTCGGCCGCGTTGATCACGCCGTCGGCCCCGCCCGGCGCGCCCTGCAGCGTGAACGCGCTGACCTCGGTATCGACGCGGATCGTGGCCTCGGCGCTGCTCGGGTTGCCCGCCGCATCGACGGTTTGTGCCGTCACCGTGGCGTCGTATTCGCCGCCCGGCAGCGAGCCCGGCTCGTAGGCCGCGCGCCAGACCCCGTCGGTCCCGGTCACCACCTCGCGGATCACGCCACCAAGGCTGACCGTCACCACCGCGCCGGGGGCCGAGCCGCCGCTCAGCATCACGCCGCCCGCCGCCTCGGCACCGTTCACCACGCCGTCGCCGCCGACCCCGGCGATGCTCAGCGGATGCGGCACCGTGTCGAGCGCCACCTCGCCGCTCACCACCGTCGAATTGCCGAACCCGTCGCGCGCCGTCACCTCGACCGCCGCCAGCCGCTCGCCGCCGGCGATCGTGCCGGGGGCAAGGCTCACCTGCCAGGTGCCATCCTCGCCCACCACGGTCGCGGCCTCGACACCCTCGATCACCACGGTGATCGCGGCTCCCGGCTCGCCGGTGCCGCCCAGCGTGATCCCGCCGCCATGTTCGGCGAGGTTGACCACATGTCCGCCCGCCGCCGCGCCCGCGTCCAGCGCCAGATCGGGGGGCGTGAGGTCGATCACCACCTCGGGGCCGCCCAGCGCGGTTTCCGTGCCGCCCGGTTCGGTCACCACCACCTCGACCGCATGCGTCCCGTCGCCGGGGAAGGTCTCGCCCTCGAACCGCACCGCCCAGTCGCCCGCCGCGTCCGCCTCGGTCGTGATCTCCTCGCCGCCGAGCCACACCACCACGGCACTGCCCGGCTCGGCGCGCCCGCTGACCGACACGCCCGGCCCGGTCACGTCGTCGCCGCCGATCACGATAGGCCCGGCCGCGTCGATCGCGGGCTCGATCCGGGGCGGACGGGCGGCACCGTTGCCGCCGCCATCCTCGCCGGTGCCCAGCACCGCCGCCGCGCCCAGCGCCGCCGCCCCCGCGCCCGCCGCGCCGATCAGCCCGCTGCCGCCCAGCAGCGCCGCGCCCAGCATCGAGACCTCCTGCTCCGCCGGGACCGCCGCCACCTCGCTGCCGCCCAGAAAGATCAGGTCGTCATCCGGGCTCCACTTGCCCCATTGCGCGGTCGGGCCGTATTGCGCGTAGACCGCGCCGTCGACGCCATCGACGAGCACCACCTCGTTGATATAGCCATCGGCGCTGATGAACAGCCGCGCCTGCGCCGGGCCGTCCTCGCCGTAATAGTTCTCCAGCACGATCACCCGGCCATCGGCCAGCGTGATCATCAGGTCCGCACCCTCGCGCCGATAACCCGCGATGTCGGTCTGCCTGAGATTGAAGGAGATTTCCTGCCCGCGCGCCACGGCGATCACCGCCACCGCCTGCTGCGCCTCGATCACACCCCCGAGCGAAACGCCCGTGCGTGCAGTGCCCGCATAACTGCGGACGACGTAATCAATCGCCGTCATCTTACCACCACTCTTGCCTCTCGGACCGGCGCTTGTTTCCCGCACCGTGCCCTTATGATGCCGCAGGATAGTCGCAAGATCGCCAAACTGCCAGCGATTTCCCGAACTTCGCCACGCCGGGCGCGGATTTTGCAGCCCCTGCGCCCGCGCCCTGCGGTTTCCGGCCACGGGGCTGAGTCACTTTTGCAACAGCCAAGCCTTTTCTGCCCGCCGCGCGGGGGTTTTCCCGTCCCGACACAAGGCCTTGACGACGGACGGCGGGGCTCTCACTCTGGCACGGATTTCACGCCGCCCAACATCCGAGGCCCCCTTGAGCACCCAGCTTGCCGATACCGTCGCCCTCCTGCGCGAGCTCGTCGCCTTTCCCACCATCTCCGAGGTCAGCAATCTCGACATGATCGCCTATCTCGGGCACCGGCTGGAATCCTGCGGCGCGCGGGTCGACATCTTTCACGACGAGATCGGCCACAAGGCCAACCTCTTTGCCAGCTTCGGGCCCGAGACCGATGGCGGCATCGTGCTGTCGGGCCATTCCGACGTGGTGCCGGTGGCCGAACAGGACTGGGCCTCGGACCCGTTCGACCTGATCGAGCACCAGGGGCGGCTCTACGGGCGCGGCACCTGCGACATGAAAGGCTTCATCGCCGCCGCCGTGTCGATGGCCCCGCTGCTCGCCGACCGCGCGACCGCCCGCCCGCTGCACCTCGCCTTCACCTATGACGAGGAGGTGGGCTGCCTCGGCGGGCAGGCGCTGATCGAGAGCCTGCGCGCGCGCGGCATCCGCCCCGGCGTCGCGATCATCGGCGAACCCACCTCCATGCGCGTGATCGAGGGGCACAAGGGCTGTTACGAATACACCACCCGCTTTCACGGTCAGGCCGGGCACGGCTCGGCCCCCGAACGCGGCGTGAACGCGGTGGAATACGCGGTGCGCTACGTCAACCGCCTGCTGGAACTGGCCGAGGCGCTGCGCGCCCGCGCCCCCGCCGACAGCCGCTTCGATCCGCCCTGGTCCACGATCAACACCGGCTCGTTCAAGGGCGGGGTGGCGCACAATGTCATCGCCTCCAACGCGGCGGTGGAGTGGGAGATGCGACCCGTGCAGCGCGCCGATGCCGATTTCGTCAAGGACGACCTGCGCCGCTATTGCGAGGAGATGCTGCTGCCGCGGATGCGCGCCGTCTTTCCCGAGGCCAGCATCACCACCGAGGTGATCGGCGAGGTCGACGGGCTCGAACCGGCCACTCTCAACGAGGCGCGCGACATCGTGATGGACCTCACCGGCGCCGACATGGCCGAACTTGTCCCGTTCGGCACCGAGGCGGGGCTGTTCCAGAATTACGGCACCTCGGCGGTGGTCTGCGGCCCCGGCTCGATCGAGCAGGCCCACAAGCCCGACGAATACATCTCGCTCGACCAGTTGCAGCACTGCATCGACATGCTCTGGCGGCTCGGCGACAAGCTCGACGCCTGAGCCGCGCCACGCCGCCTCTGCGCCCACCCGGGCATTGTGGCCGCGCGCGAGCGTGGTAAGGTCGGCCCCGGCAATCAGGGAGTCGGGGCATGGCCTCTCGGGTGATCCCGGTCGATCCGTTCGACCTGGTGATTTTCGGCGGCACGGGCGATCTGGCGCGGCGCAAGATCCTGCCCGCGCTCTTCCGCCGCTTCGTGGCAGGGCAGTTCGGGGCCGACACGCGCCTCACCGGCGCCGCCCGCGGCGACATGGAGACGGCGGACTACCGCGCCTTCGTGCAGGATGCGCTGTCGGAATTCGCGCCCGAGGCCGCCGCCGACACCGACGCCCGCGACGCCTTTCTCGACATGCTGGCCTATGTCGCGCTCGACGCCGAGGGATGCGAGGGCTGGGAGGCGCTCGCCGCGCGGATGCGCGCGGGGCCGATCCGCGCCTTCTATTTCTCGGTCGCCCCCGCCCTCTTCGGCGCGCTGGCCGAGCGGCTGCACCGCCACGGGCTGGCCGACGAGAGCGCCCGCATCGTGGTGGAAAAGCCCTTCGGCCACGATCTCGACAGCGCCCGCGCCCTCAACCGCACGCTGGCGCGCCATTTCGACGAGGGGCGCATCTACCGCATCGACCACTATCTCGGCAAGGAGACGGTGCAGAACCTCATGGCGATCCGCTTCGGCAACGTCCTGTTCGAGCCGCTGTGGAACAGCCAGTATGTCGATCACATCCAGATCACCGTCGCCGAGAGCGTGGGCGTGGGCGGGCGTGCCGGGTACTACGACCACGCCGGCGCCCTGCGCGACATGGTGCAGAACCACCTGATGCAGCTTCTGTGCCTCATCGCGATGGAGCCGCCCGCCCGTTTCGCCCCCGACGCGGTGCGCGACGAGAAGCTCAAGGTGATCCGCGCGCTAGACCCGGTTGGGCGCGACCACGCGGTGCGCGGGCAATACGAGGGCACGCCGGACCAGCCCGGCTACCGCGACCAGGTCGGCAATCCCGACAGCCTGACCGAAAGCTTCGTCGCGCTCAAGGCGCATGTGTCGAACTGGCGCTGGGCGGGCACGCCGTTCTACCTGCGCACCGGCAAGCGGCTGCGCGCCCGCGCCTCCGAGATCGCGGTGGTGTTCAAGGACGCGCCGCATTCGATCTTCGGGGCCGAGGCTGGGCGGCACCGCAACATCCTGACGATCCGCCTCCAGCCCAACGAGGGGATCGAACTGGGTGTCACGATCAAGGAGCCGGGGCCGGGCGGGATGCGCCTCGTGGACGTGCCGCTCGACATGACCTTCGCCGAGGCGCTGGGGCCGGAAGAGGCGGACTTCCCCGATGCCTACGAGCGGCTCATCATGGACGTGATCCGCGGCAACCAGACGCTGTTCATGCGCGGCGACGAGGTCGAGGCCGCCTGGGCCTGGACCGACGAGATCCTCGGCCGCTGGGAAGAAAGCCGCGAGCGGCCACAGCCTTACGACCCGGGCGGGTCGGGGCCGGAAGACGCGCTGGCGCTGATGCACCGCGAGGGCCGCCGCTGGCGCGAGGTCGAAAACTGAGAGATACGCGCCGGCCGCGCGCCGGGGGGCCAGCCCCCCGGACCCCCCGGGATATTTGAAAACCGCGAAAGGGGCGGGTCGGCGACAGGACGGAGGAAAGCGAGATGCCGCTGGACGACAGGATTGCCAAGGTAACCGGCGAGATCGTGGAGCGCTCGCGCCCGCTGCGCAGCGCCTACCTTGACCGCATGGCGCGGGCGCGCGACGAGGGGCCACGCCGGGCGCATCTGAGCTGCGGAAACCAGGCGCACGCCTACGCGGCCATGGGCGACGACAAGGAGCCGATGGCGACCGGAGACGCTGGAAACATCGGCATCGTCACCGCCTATAACGACATGCTCTCGGCGCATCAGCCCTTCGAGACGTTCCCGGCGCTGATCAAGCAGGCCGCGCGCGCGGCCGGCGGCACCGCGCAGGTCGCGGGCGGCGTACCGGCGATGTGCGACGGGGTCACACAGGGCCAGGCGGGGATGGAGCTGAGCCTGTTCTCGCGCGACGTGATCGCGATGGGGACAGGGGTCGCGCTGAGCCACAATTGCTTCGACGCCGCCGTGTATCTGGGCGTGTGCGACAAGATCGTGCCGGGGCTGGTGATCGGCGCCGCGACCTTCGGCTACATTCCCGGCGTGTTCCTGCCCGCGGGACCGATGACCAGCGGACTGCCGAATGACGAGAAGGCCAAGGTTCGGCAGAAATTCGCTTCCGGCGAGTTGGGGCGCGCCGACCTGATGAAGGCCGAGATGCAGAGCTATCACGGCCCCGGCACCTGCACCTTCTACGGCACCGCCAACAGCAACCAGATGCTGATGGAGTTCATGGGCCTGCACCTGCCCGGCGCCAGCTTCGTCAACCCCGGCACGCCGCTGCGCGACGCGCTGACCGCCGAGGGCGCGCGGCGGGCGCTGGCGATCAGCGACCTGGGCAACGACTACACACCGGTCTGCGACATCCTCGACGAGAAGGCCTTCGTGAACGGCATCGTCGGGTTGATGGCAACCGGGGGCTCGACCAACCTGCTGATCCACCTGATCGCGATGGCGCGGGCCGCCGGCGTGGTGCTGGACTGGGCGGATTTCGAACAGCTGTCCGAGGCGACGCCGCTGATGGCGCGGGTGTACCCGAACGGACTGGCCGACGTGAACCATTTCCACGCCGCCGGGGGCCTCGCCTACATCATCGGCGACCTGCTGGACGCCGGGCTGCTGCACCCGGACACCAAGACCGTCATGGGCGAAGGTCTGGCGCGGTATGCCACCGAGCCCAAGCTGGTGGATGGCGAGCTGCGATGGGAGGACGGCCCGCGCGAAAGCCTCAACGACAAGATCCTGCGCCCCTCGGCCAAGCCGTTCCAGGCCACCGGCGGGATGAAGCGTCTGGCGGGGAACCTCGGGACCGGGGTGATGAAGGTCTCGGCGGTGGCGGCGGAGCGTCACGTGGTCGAGGCGCCGGTGCGCGTCTTCGACGACCAGGAGGCGGTGAAGGCCGCCTTCCGCGCCGGCGAGTTCACGTCCGATACGGTGGTCGCGGTCCGCTATCAGGGGCCGCGCTCCAACGGGATGCCCGAGCTGCATTCGCTGACGCCGATCCTGGCGGTGCTGCAGGATCGCGGGCTGAAGGTGGCGCTGGTCACCGACGGGCGGATGTCGGGGGCGAGCGGCAAGGTGCCCTCGGCGATACACGTCTCGCCCGAGGCGCTGGACGGCGGCGCGCTGGGCAAGCTGCGCGACGGCGACGTGGTACGGGGGGACGCGGGGAAGGGG
>CAJXKX010000098.1 GCA_913055965.1 uncultured Roseovarius sp. | reverse complement strand
TGGGGGCGATGGCGCTCGGCTCGGTGGCCATCGTGGCGATGTCGAGCTGGCTCAACGCGGCGGCACTGGCCGGATCGGCGGCGGTCGAGCAGCACCTCGCCCGCACCGTGCAGGACTACCAGCACAGCCTGGAGACCGCCCATGAACGCGCCCTGACCGCACAGGCGCTGGAGCGCGACGTCGCCCGCGTCCGGCAATCCTTCGAGGACCTGAGCGAGCAGGAGGCCACCGGCAACCTGTCGGGGCTCGCCGGGCGCGGCGCGGTGTTCCGCGTGCTGCGCCAGAAGGCGGCCGAACTGTCGGCGCTCGAACGCCAGATCGCCGAACAGACGCCGCTGGTCGAGGCCGCGTTCGCCGAGGGCAACGGCATCCTCAGCCGGATGCGCGCCCTCACCGTAGAGCCGGGGCCGGTCGAGGCGCGCTCGGTCGAGTTCTCCGAGGCCGCCGTGCGGCTCCAGGGGCTGATCACGCAGATGCGGCAACTGACCGTCGCCCCGCTGGTGGCGCGCGCGGCGCAGGATCTGGCCGCCTCGGTGGTCCTGCCCGAGCTCGACAGCCGCACGGCGCAGGGCCGCAACGACCAGGCCGCGACGATCACCTCGGTGCTCGAGGTGCTGGGCCAGCGCGCCGCGACGCTGGAACAGGCGGCGCAGGAGGTGGCGGCGCTCGCCCCCGCGCCCGAGGTCACCTACACGCCAGTCACGGCGGCGGATGCGGTGATCCTCTATGCGGGGAATTTCGTGCCCTCCTGGGCCGGGGCCATCGCCATCGACCTGTTGCCGGCGGTGCTGGTCCTGATCCTCGCCATCACCCACGGCATGATCCGCACCATGCGCGACGGCGCGGCGATCGAGGAGACGATGACGGTGGCCGAATTCCGCGCGGCGCTGGCGCTGGCACGCGACATCGAGGAGGCGCACGCAGACCACGCCGACACCCCGCCGCAAGAGCGCAACATCAAGCGCATCGGCGACGCCAAGCTATGAGCGACCCGCAACAGCCCCCGAAGACCCGGAGCCTCGTGGCGCGCGTGCTGACCGGCGCGCTGGTCTTCCAGGTGGGCATCGCGGCCCTTCTGGTGCTGGGCGACATGCAGACTGCGAGCTTCGCCTGGCCCGGCCTCGGCCCCACCGCCCCCCGCCTGACCGAGCCGGTCGCCCCCGGCGATCAGCGCCGCCGCTTCCGCCCCGACCGTGACCGCCCCGCGACGCGCCCCGCCCGCGATCCCGGCGACATGCCGCCGCGGCTGGTGCTGACGGCGGTCGAGGGCACCACCTACCGGCTCGAAGGCAGCATCGCGCCGGGCGACGGCGCGCGCGTCATCAAGTTGATCGCCGAGGCCCGCCCGGTGCCCGGGCGGCTGATCCTGCAATCGCCCGGCGGCTCGGTCGACGACGCGCTGTCACTCGGGCGGCACCTGCGCGCCGAGGGAATCGGCACGGCCATGCTGCCGGGCGAATACTGCTTTTCCGCCTGCCCCTACATCCTCGCGGGCGGCGCGGCACGCGACATCCCCGACGACGCGCTCGTCGGCGTTCACCAGCACTATTTCGGCGAGAACACGCTCCTGCCCGCCGCCTTCGCGGTCGAGGATATCCAGGCCGGTCAGGGCGAAGTGATGGCCTATCTCGACGCGATGGGAATCGACCCGATGCTGATGCAGCATGCGCTCACCACGCCGCCCGACGAGATCTACATCCTTCTGCCCGAGGAATTGCGCGCATACGGCCTTGTGTCCGGCGACGGATAAGCCCCCCCTTGTCGTGCGCCCCGCAAAGGTCTACCTCTGCGGGGTGGCGGGTGCTGCCCTTCTCGTGAACGGTTGCATTCCGGTGGCCTTAAGCAATTCCGAGGGAGCTGGCTCTGTCCGGACCGTGGTCCGGTTACCCGGCGCCCACCTGTATACACAGGTCCTCGGGAATGAGAGAACCACACGGCTGCGTGCGGGCCCGTCACACCTTTCCCGGCATCACGACATGCGAAAGGCCCCCGCGGGGGCCTTCCTTGCGTTTCCGTCCGGTTGCCGCCGCCGCTCAGCCCCGCGGGCGGAACGGGCGGCGCGTGTCCTCGACACGGACGGGAATGGTGGCATAGTCGCGCCGCATCACATGCTGGCGCAGCCCGCCGTGATGATCGTCGTCATCGTCATCCTTCATGCGCATCACCGCGATGGCGAATTGCACCCCGGCAAAGACGATCCCGTTGGCCACCCACAGGATCAGCACGGCAAGCGGGCCGTCGCTGCTATGGGTGACGAGGTGCCACAGGTTGGCGATGTCGAACCACAAGAGCAGCGCGACGAACACGCCCGCGATGCCGAATCCGATGGCGACCTGCGTGATGTAGAGCCTGATGAGCTTGGGCATTGGTCGGCCTCCGTTGCTGTTCCCACAAACCTACGTGGTTGAGAAAGGATTACAAGGCTCCGATCCACCCGGCGCGGGCACCGGCGGCAAATTGCCCCGGCGCTGCCCGCGCCCGCGTCAGCCCTTCTTGACCCGCCCGAAATCGGGCGCATCCACGTCCTGCCCCGCCTCGATGATGCCGCGCCGGATGGCGCGGGTGCGGGTGAAATAGGCGTGCAGGTGGTCGCCGTCGCCGGTGCGGATCGCGCGTTGCAGCGCGAACAGCTCCTCGGTAAAGCGTCCGAGGATCTCCAGCGTCGCCTCCTTGTTGTTGAGAAACACGTCGCGCCACATCACCGGGTCCGACGCGGCGATGCGGGTGAAATCGCGAAACCCGGCGGCGGAATACTTGATCACCTCGCTGTCGGTCACGCGGCGCAGGTCGTCGGCCACGCCCACCATCGTGTAGGCGATGAGATGCGGCGCATGGCTCGTCACCGCCAGCACCAGGTCGTGATGCTCGGCATCCATCTCGTCGGTATGGCTGCCCAGCGCCCGCCAGAACGATTCGAGCCGCTCCACCGCCGCGCGGTCGCTGCCCGGCTGCGGCACGATCAGGCACCAGCGGTTGTCGAACAACTCGGCAAAGCCCGACCTTGGCCCCGAATGCTCGGTCCCCGCCAGCGGGTGTGCGGGCACGAAATGCACGCCCTCGGGCAGGTGCGGCGCCACCGCCTCGATCACCGCCTTCTTGACCGAGCCCACGTCGCTCACCGTCGCGCCGGGTTTCAGCACCGGGCCGATCTCGGCCGCGACCGCCCCCATCGCCCCCACCGGCACGCAGAGCACCACCAGGTCGGCCCCCTCGCAGGCCTCGGCGGCACTCTCGCACACCCGGTCGCACAACCCGATCTCGCGCGCGATGGCGCGGGTCTCGGGGCTGCGGGCATGGCCCGTCACCTCGCCCGCCACGCCCGCGCGCCGCATCGCATGGCACATCGACGACGCGATGAGCCCCAGCCCGATCAGCGCCACGCGGTCATAGATCACGCTCATCGCGCGCCGCCCCTGAACTGTCCCACGGCGTGGGCCACGCGGCGGCAGGCCGCCTCGTCGCCCACGGTGATTCGCAGGCAATCGGGCAGGTTGTAGCCCCCCACCCGGCGCACGATCAGCCCCTGCGACTTGAGATACTCGTCACAGGCCTCCGCCTCGGCGCGGTCGGCAAACCGCGCGAGGATGAAATTGCCGTGGCTCGGATCCGACGGCACGCCATGCCCGGCCAGCGCCTCGGCGAGCCAGGCGCGCAGGCGGGTGTTCTCGTCGCGGCAGCGCGTCACCCAGGCCGCATCGCGCACCGCCGCCTCGGCAGCGGCGAGCGCCGGGGCCGAGAGGTTGAACGGCCCGCGGATGCGGTTCAGCACGTCGATCACGTGGGCAGGCGCATAGCCCCAGCCCACGCGCAGCCCGCCCAGCCCGTAAATCTTGGAAAACGTGCGGGTCATCACCACGTTGTCGCGCGCCTCGACCAGCGCCGCGCCGCCATCGTCGCCCTCGACATATTCGATATAGGCCCCGTCGAGCACCAGCAGCGCGGTCCCGGGGAGGCCATCGGCAAGGCGCCGCACCTCTTCGGGCGCGATCATCGTGCCGGTGGGGTTGTTGGGATTGGCGATGAATACCAGCCGCGTCGCCTCGGTGCAGGCCGCGAGGATCGCGTCCACATCGGTGGTGCGCGACGCCTCCGGCACCTCCACCGGCGTCGCCCCGGCGGCCAGCGCGCCGATGCGATAGATGGCGAAACCGTGCTCGGTATGGATCACCTCGGTTCCCGGCCCGGCATAGGCCTGACACAGCAGGTGCAGGATCTCGTCGCTGCCCACCCCGCAGACGATACGCGCAGGATCGAGCCCGTGCGCCTCGGCGATGGCCGCGCGCAGCGCGCCGTGATCGGTCGGGGGATAGCGGTGCAGGCCATGCGCGCTGCGCCGCACCGCCTCGCAGGCGGCCTCGGGCGGGCCGAACGGGTTCTCGTTGGAACTGAGCTTGACCGCGTCGCTCACACCCGCGACATGGCTCGCCCCGCCCTGGTAGGGGGCGATCTGCAAGATGCCGGGCTGCGGCGTGATCTGGGTCATGGTGCGCGTGCCTTTCCTCTCGCGGGGTTCTAGCCCCGGCACCCGGCCTTGACCAGAACGAAAAAGGGCCGCGGCGGTCTCCCGTCGCGGCCCGAATCTCTCGCCGTCGGGGCGATCAGTTCTGCGCGTAATATTCGATGACGAGGTTGGGTTCCATCATCACCGGGTAGGGCACGTCGCCCAGACCCGGCGTGCGCACGAAGGTCGCGGTCATCTTGGAATGATCGGCCTCGATGTAATCGGGCACGTCGCGCTCGGCCAGTTGCACGGCCTCGAGCACAACAGCAAGCTGACGCGACTTCTCGCGCACCTCGATCACGTCGCCTTCCTTGACGCGGTAGGAAGGGATGTTGACGCGCTTGCCATTGACCAGAACGTGGCCGTGATTGACGAATTGCCGCGCGGCAAAGACGGTGGGCACGAACTTGGCGCGGTAGACAACCGCGTCGAGGCGGCGCTCCAGCAGGCCGATGAGCAGCTCACCGGTATCGCCGCGGCGACGCTCGGCCTCGGCATAGATGCGGCGGAACTGCTTTTCGGTCAGGTCGCCGTAATAGCCCTTGAGCTTCTGCTTGGCACGCAGCTGCAGACCGAAATCCGACATCTTGGCCTTGCGGCGCTGACCGTGCTGGCCGGGGCCGTATTCGCGGCGGTTGACCGGCGACTTGGGGCGGCCCCAGATGTTTTCGCCCATGCGGCGGTCGATCTTGTACTTGGCAGACGTGCGTTTGGTCACGGCTGATCTCCTTCTTTACATGTCGAAGGGCGTTGTCCTCTGGATTGCTCCCGACAGGCATCCCCTTGCGGGGGCCGCCAACACCAATGAAGCCGCGCTTATATACGCGGCACCCGCGCTGTCAACCACCCGCGCGGGCCTCTTCTGGCCGCAAATATCCCGGGGGAGTCGCGCCGCAGGCGCGACGGGGGCAGCGCCCCCGCCCGGCCCGGTCTCAGAACGCCGCTTTCCATTGCTCGGTATCGACGAACCAGCGCTCCTCGACCACCTTGTCGCCCTTGAACCGGAACAGAACGGCAAGCTGGCTGCCGCCGGGCAGACGGTCGCAATGCCAGTCGAGCACCGAGACCACCTCCGCGCCCTCGCCGATCTGCCGGATGCCGTCGATGGCGAAGCCGCCGGGCAACAGTGCCCCCAGCCCGTCGAGCGCGGCGCGAAACGCCGCCCGCCCGGTGAGCACGTCGTCCTGCCCGGGCATCACGAACACCATGTCCTCGGTGTAATCCGCGACCAGCGCCTCCCAGTCGCCGCGCGCCACCGCGTCCCAGCCGCGCGCCACGATGGCCGCCGTCGAAATCCCTGTCGCATCCATTGCCGTCTCCTTTCTCGAGGTATGTTCCACGAGGCTAGCGCCCCCCGGACCACGCCACTATCCGGCAGATGCTGTATTTGTGCCGGCCAACTTGCAGTATGGTAAGAGATGCATTGGCACCACGGCACGGTGCGAGAACGGGAGCGGGACCCTGCACGACGAACACGAGGAACCACAGCCCCTGAGCCCGCGGGAGACGCAGATCGCGCGCGCCTATGCCGCGGGCGGGACCTATCAGGACATCGCCGCGCAGCTTCACATCGCCCCCTCCACCGTGCGCACGCATCTCTCGACGATCTACCGAAAGCTCGGCGTCTCCTCCAAGCTCGACCTGCACCGGCACCTGCTCGCCGAACCCGGCACAGCGCCGCCTCAGCCCGACAAACCCTCGATCGCGGTGCTGGCCTTCGACAACATGTCCGACGACCCGGGGCAGCGGTATTTCTCCGACGGGATCACCGACGAGATCATCACCGCGCTGTCGCGCTCGCCCTGGCTCTTCGTGATCGCGCGCAACACCAGCTTCACCTATCGCGGGCAGGCGGTGGACACCCGGCGCATCGCCGCCGAACTCGGCGTGCGCTTCATCCTGCAGGGCAGCGTGCGCCGGGCGGGCGACCGCGTCCGCGTCACCGCGCAACTGCTCGACGGCACGAGCGGCGGGCATGTCTGGTCCGAGCGCTATGACGGCGAGCTGGCAGACGTGTTCGCCCTGCAGGACGAGATCACGCGCAACGTGGTGGCCTCGATCCTCACGCGCCTGCACCTGACCACAATCGCCGAGCCCGTCGAACGCGCCTCCCGCCCCGATCTCACGGTGTGGGAACTGACCATGCGCGGCTGGCACCTGCTCTACGATTTCACACCGCAGAGCTTCGCCACCGCGCGATGGCTGCTCGACCGCGCGCTCGACCGCGATCCCGACAGCGCCGAGGCCACCATGGTGCTGTCGCTCATTTACCACCACGACGCGCTGATGGGGTTTGTCGCCGATTTCCGCGAAACGATGACGCGCGCCCACGCCCTCGCCCGACGCGCCACCGAACTGGACGGCACCAACGAATACGCGCATTGGGCTTTCGGCATCAGCGGCTGGGGCCTCTATCGCCACGACGCCTCGATCGCGGCGCTGGAACGCGCGGTCGAGCTCAACCCCAACTGCTCGCTGGCGCATGGCAGCCTCGGAACGGCGCTGGCGCTCGTCGGGCGCAGCGACGAGGCCATCGCCCGCCAGCAGATCGCCATCCGCTCTAATCCGCGCGATCCCAGCATCTTCTTCCGCTTCACCGGGATCGCGCTCGCGCATTATGCCGCCGGCCGGTTCGCCGAGGCCGCCGACTGGGCCGGGCGCGCCGTGCACCGGATGCCGCGCTGGTATCTCGGCCATGTCCTGTCGGCCGCGAGCCACGCGCAGGCCGGGCGGGCCGAGGCCGCGGCCGACACGGTGCGCGCCGCGCGCGCCGTGCTCCCCGATCTCACGCTCGCCGATCTCGACC
>CAJXKX010000097.1 GCA_913055965.1 uncultured Roseovarius sp. | reverse complement strand
CGGACCCGGAAGTGCCCTGCGTGACGGTGGCCGATCTCGGCATATTGCGCTCGGTCGAGATCGACGACGGCGGCGTCGCGGTCGCGAAGGTGACGCCGACCTATTCCGGCTGCCCGGCGACGCTCGCCATCGAACTGTCGGTCGAGACCGCGTTGCGCGAGGCCGGGTTCGACGCGCGCATCGAACGCGTCATGTCGCCGGCCTGGACGACCGAATGGATCGGTCCGGAAGCGCGCGAGAAGCTGCGCGCATACGGCATCGCCCCGCCGGTCGAGGCGTCGGGCTCGATCCGCTCGCTGTTCGGCGAGACCGAGGTGGCGTGCCCGCGCTGCGGCTCGACAGACACCAGGCGCGTCTCGGAGTTCGGCTCGACGCCCTGCAAGGCGCATTACCGCTGCGAGGCCTGCCTCGAACCGTTCGACTATTTCAAGTGCATTTGAGAAGAGCTGGCTCATGTCCCTGCAATTCCACGATCTTTCCGTCGCCGCCGTCACCCGCGAAACGCCGGATTCCGTTTGCGTCGCCTTCGATGTGCCCGAGGATCTGCGCGGTCTGTTCCGCTATCGTCCCGGCCAGCATCTGACGTTGCGCGCCACGATCGGCGGCGAGGATGTACGGCGCTCCTACTCGATCTGCTCCGGCCTCGGCGAGGGGCGGCTACGCGTCGGCGTCAAGAAGGTCGATGGCGGGTTGTTTTCCGCTTTCGTCAACGACCGGCTCAATGCCGGCGACATAATCCAGGTGATGCCCCCGCAGGGCCGTTTCGCGGTCGATGTCACGGAAAGCGCCGACCACAACTACCTGATGATCGCCGCCGGCTCGGGCATCACGCCGGTTCTCTCCATCATCCGCTCGACGCTTGAAGGCGAGCCGGGCAGCGAGGTGACGCTGGTCTACGGCAACCGCGAGACCGGCTCGATCATGTTCCGCGAGGAGCTGGAGGACCTGAAGGACCGGTTTCTCGACCGGTTCCGCACCGTCCACATTCTCAGCCGCGAGACGCAGGACGTGCCGCTTTTCAACGGCCGGATCGATGCGGCGCGGCTCGAGAAGCTGGCGCGCGCGGGTCTCATCCAGCCGGGTACCGCCGACGGCATCTATATTTGCGGGCCGGGTGAACTGATCGACGAGGCCGCGCAGGCACTCGAAACGCTCGGCGCGGACAAGGCCCGCATCCATTTCGAGCGCTTCACCACCGATGGCCGGATCAGGGCTTGGGCCAACCGCGTCCACAGCATCGACCTCACCGGCGATCTGACCTTCTACTCGGGGGCCTTGGGGGCCGAGATCACCACCCCCATGGCCGCCTGCGTCGCCCATTTCTTCAACCACCAGACCCATCACCGCGGGCAGGTCCACGCGATGCTGACGCGCGCGGGGCTGCCCGCCCCGGTCACCGATATCCCTTTCATGCCCGAGGAGGCAAAATGAACGCACCCCTCCTGTCCCTGTCGCGCCGGTTGCGCCGCACGCCCTTCTCCGAGGGGGTCGAGGCGGCGGGGGTCAAGGCCTATACGGTCTACAACCACATGCTCCTGCCCACGGTCTTCCGCTCCATCGAGGAGGATTACCGCCATCTGAAAGAGGCCGTGCAGATCTGGGACGTGGCCTGCGAACGGCAGGTCGAATTGCGCGGCCCCGATGCCGGGCGGCTCATGCAGATGCTGACCCCCCGCGACCTGCGCGGCATGACGCCGGGGCAGTGCTATTACGTGCCCATCGTCGACGAGACGGGCGGCATGCTCAACGATCCGGTCGCCGTGAAGCTGGCCGAGGATCGCTGGTGGATCTCCATCGCGGATTCCGACCTGCTCTACTGGGTGCGCGCCACCGCGCATGGCTGGCGTCTGGATGTGCTGGTGGACGAGCCCGACGTGAGCCCGCTGGCGGTGCAGGGCCCGCGCGCCGACGACCTGATGGCGGCGGTCTTTGGCGACGCGGTGCGCGATATCCGCTTCTTTCGGTTCGGCGTGTTCGACTTTCAGGGCCGCGACATGGTGATCGCGCGCTCGGGCTATTCCAAGCAGGGGGGCTTCGAGATCTATGTCGAGGGGGGCGATATCGGCATGCCGCTCTGGCACGCGCTGATGGAGGCCGGCAAGGGCATGGATGTGCACGCCGGCTGCCCCAACCTGATCGAGCGGATCGAGGGGGGCTTGCTCAGCTACGGCAACGACATGACCGACGACAACACACCGCATGAATGCGGGCTGGGCCGGTTCTGCAACACCCATACGGCGATCGGGTGCATCGGCCGCGACGCCCTGCTCAGGGTGGCCAAGGAAGGCCCGGTGCAGCAGATCTGCGCCATCGCCATCGAGGGCGGCGCGGTGCCGCCCTGCCGCGAATGGTGGCCGGTCCTGTCGGAAAAGGGCCGCCGCGTGGGCCGGGTCAGTTCCGCCGCATGGTCGCCGGATCACCAGACCAACGTGGCCATCGGCATGGTGCGCATGACCCATTGGGAGGCGGGCACCGAACTGCGCGTCATGGCCCCGGGTGGCGAGCGGCGCGGCGTGGTGCAAGAGGGGTTCTGGGCCTGAGCGGTCCTTGAGCGTGGGAGCGAGGGGCCAGCCCCTCGCGCTCCCCGGAGTATTTCTGGCAAGATGAAGCAGGGGGCTGGGCCTGCGATGGAAAAGGAGAGCGATATGTTCAACGCGCTGGTTGTCGAGAAGGACGAAGAGAGCGGCAAGACATCCGCCGCCGTGAAACAGATCACGGTCGATGACCTGCCCGAGGGCGAGGTGACGGTCGCGGTCGAATATTCCACGGTCAACTACAAGGACGGGCTGTGCATCGGGCCGGGCGGGGGCCTCGTGCGGAAATACCCCCACGTGCCCGGCATCGATTTCGCCGGAACCGTCGAGGAGAGCAGCGACGACCGCTACAGCCCCGGCGACAAGGTCGTGCTCACCGGCTGGCGCGTGGGCGAGGCGCATTGGGGCGGCTACGCGCAAAAGGCGCGGGTCAAGGCCGACTGGCTGGTGCCGCTCCCCGAGGGGCTGGACACCCGTCAGGCGATGGCCGTGGGCACGGCGGGGTTCACCGCGATGCTGGCGGTGATGGCGCTCGAGGATCACGGGCTGAAACCGGGGCACGGGCCGGTGCTGGTCACCGGGGCCGCAGGCGGTGTCGGCTCGGTCGCCACCGCGATCCTCGCGCATCTGGGCCACGAGGTGGCCGGCGTGACGGGCCGCCCCGAGACCGCCGATTACCTGCGGAGCATCGGCGCCACGCAGATCGTGCCGCGCGAGGACCTGGCCGAGACGGTCAAGCGCCCGCTCGAGAGCGAGACCTGGGCGGGCTGTGTCGATGCGGTGGGCGGCGCGATGCTGGCCCGCGTGCTGGGGCAGATGAAATACGGCGCCTCCGTTGCCGCCGTGGGGCTGGCGGGCGGCGCCGCCCTGCCCGCGACGGTCGTGCCCTTCCTGCTGCGGGGGGTGAATCTTCTGGGCATCGACAGCGTCATGCAGCCCTTTGACAACCGCGTCCGCGCCTGGGGCCGCATCGCGCACGACCTGCCGATGGACAAGCTCGAGGCGATGGTGCAGCCCGCCTGCCTGGGCGACCTGCCGGGGCTGGGGGCCGATATCCTCAAGGGTCAGGTCCGGGGCCGCGTGGTGGTCGACGTCAACGCCTGAGCCTTGTCAAACCCCGCGCCCCCCGCTAGCCATTGGGATAGCGGGGGGTCTGCGACATGGACGGCGATCAGGGGATCAGCATCCGATACGCGCGCGACGAGGATTTCGCAGCGCTCTGGCCGATCCTGCGCGGCGTCATCAAGGCGGGCGACACCTACACGATCGAGCCGGGGCTGACGCGCGAGGCGGTGCGCAAGCTGTGGATGCAGGTGCCGCGCGCCACCTACGTGGCCGAGATCGCGGGCGAGCCCCTTGGCACCTTTTACATCAAGACCAACCAGCCCGGCGGCGGCGCACATGTCTGCAACGCGGGCTTCATGGTGTCCGAGGCGGCGCGCGGACGGGGGCTTGCGCGGGCGATGTGCCTGCACGCCCAGGACGAGGCGCGCGCCATGGGCTATCTCGCCATGCAGTTCAATTTCGTGGTCGAGACCAACCGGGGCGCCATCGCGCTCTGGGAGGACCTGGGCTTCGAGACCGTGGGTCGCCTGCCGCGCGCCTTCCGCCATCCCGTGCAGGGGCTGGTGGATGCGCGGATCATGTACAAATGGCTGACCGACGAGACCCCTGAGGCGCAAAGCTGACTGGCGCGGTGGCCCGGCCTGTGGCAGGATGTCGCGCATGATGCGCGGTTCGTTTGGCCATTTTTCAAGAGTGATTCTGGTTGTCGCCCTGGGCCTGGCGATGGCGGCGGTGGGATTTGGCCATCGCGACATCGCCCGCGAGGCCGGGCGCGGCCTCGATCCCGATTACCGCGCCTATCTCGCGGCGGGCGGCAGCGCGGGCGACCTCTGCGACCATGCCGCCCACGAGAGCGAGCCGGAGCAGGAGCACCGCCACGACCGCGCGGGCACAGGCTGCGAGGCCTGCCGCCTCGTGGCCTCGGTGCTGCTGCCGGCACAGGCCGCCCTGCCCGAGCCATGGGACGCCCCCCGCAGCGCCGCGATCCGGCCCGGCACGGGCTGGCATCTCGCGCGGGCCAATCCCCATGACCGCCCCCGCCCGCGCGCCCCGCCGCAGGCCTGATTTCCCGGAAATTCGTCTAGTTTTACCTGTTTCCCCCCCGCATCGGGGGTCTTTGATGGAGTCCTTCCATGACATCGATCGATCTTACCCGCGCGCCCGCGCAGGCGCAGCCGCGCAGCGGGGCCAACCCGTTCTATTTCGCCGCCTGGCGCTGGCATTTCTACGCCGGCCTCTTCGTGATCCCGTTCTTCTGCATCCTCGCCGTCACCGGCCTGATGATGCTGTGGATTTCCTGGGTGGACGGGCGCGACGGCGAGCGCACGCAGGTGATCCCGCAAGAGGCGGCGCTCGCCGTCTCGCAGCAGGCCGAGGCGGCCACCGCTGCCATCCCCGGTGGCACGCTCAAACAATACGTGGCCCCGCGCCGTGACGATCTCGCGGCGATCTTCCGCGTCGATCTCGACGGCGAGGCCAACATGGTCGTCGTCGATCCCTATACCGCAGAGGTGCTGGAGATCTTCCCGCGCCGTTCCGGCTGGTACGATTTCGCCGATGGCATCCACAGCGACCTGATGCTGGGCGTGACCGGCGACCGGATGCTGGAAATCGCGGCCTCGCTGGGCATGGTGCTCATCGCCACCGGCCTCTACATGTGGTGGCCGCGCGAGGCGGGGTGGCGCGCCGCGCTGATCCCCAGCTTGGGCCGCGGCCGCGCGCTCTGGCGGTCGCTGCATGGCGTGCTGGGCTTCTGGATATCCATCGTGCTGGCCTTTTTCCTCGTCTCCGGCCTCGCCTGGGCGGGCATCTGGGGCGAGAAGATGGTCCAGGCCTGGAGCCAGTTCCCGGCCGAGAAATGGGACAACGTGCCGCTCTCCGACGACATCCACGCCAGCATGAACCACGACCGCAAGGAGGTGCCCTGGGCGCTGGAACTCACCCCCATGCCCGCCTCGGGCAGCCATGCGGGGCACGCGGGCGTATCCGGTCCCGTCACAATCGACACCGTCGATGCGCTGGCGCGCGAGATCGGGTTCGACGCGCGCTACCAGCTCAACCTGCCCAAGGGCGAGACCGGCGTCTGGACCATGGGCCGCGATTCCATGAACACCGACGATACCGACCCCACCAGCGACCGCACCGTGCATGTCGACCAGTATACCGGCAACATCCTCGCCGATGTGCGCTACGCGGATTACTCGCTGGCGGGCAAGGCGATGGCGGTGGGCATCGCGCTGCACATGGGCACGCTCGGGCTGTGGAGCGTGCTGGCCAATACCGTCTTCTGCCTCGCGGTGCTGTTTCTTTGCGTCTCCTCGGTGGTGATGTGGTGGAAGCGCCGCCCGGCGGGCATGGCCGGGCGTCTGGCCGCACCACCCGTCCCGCGTGACATGCCGATGTGGCAGGGCGCGGTGCTGGTCGGGCTGGCGGTCTCGCTGGCCTTCCCGCTCGCTGGGCTGACGCTGATCACCGTTCTGGCGCTCGATGTGCTGGTGCTGCAACGCCTGCCCGCGCTGCGCCGCCTCGTCTCCTGAGCGCCGCCCCGTCGCGGGGCACGTCGCCGCCGCACCTGCGAAACCCCGCTCCGGAAAGGGCGGGGTTTCGTCTTGCGCGGGGACCGGATGGGAGATCGCGGGACACACGGGAATTCATGGGCCATGGCAGCCAAAAGCCCCGACACCATGCGGCGCACCCCCCGAAATCCGAATCATGCGCCCGCAACCGGCCCCGATTCCGGCAGCGAAACCGGTTGATTTGCGCCATGCGCGGCGGCTATGAGGGGAAGAGACCGCCGGAAGACAAATATTTTTGGAAATCATGGGAAGTCATAGCTCCTGCCGAGGATGGCACATATCTAGTGACTGCTGAGACCACTACCGCTAGATACGCCAAAACTGCCCGAGATTTCGATACATCATCTTGTTTTTCAAGGGTGGCAAAACCAACATCCTGTGGCTTTCAGGCCAAAAAAAGATTGCCATGGGACAATTTCCCATAGTATCACGGTTCTCAAGATGAGGACGGGATCAAAGAGGGGCAACAAGACCCCCGGACACTCCCAAGTCAGGTTTCATACAGGCACCCGGCTTCATCGAAACAAGAGTTCCGGCGCGCGGGCGAGCAGACATCCCCCCAGGTGGCGCGCGCAGTCGGACCCCCCGCTCAGGCGGGACGAGGGCGGCGGGTTGATCGGTGGCAGCGGATCAGCCCGCCGTTTCGCATCCGGGGGGCGGGTTTCGACACGCGGGGGCGCAGCAAGGGACCGACGGGACAGTGGGCCGGATTTTCAGGGGCGAGAGCCTCCACAAGGTGGATGGAAAGGGCAGGGTCTCGATCCCGGCCCTCTATCGCCGTGTGATCGAGGCCTCCGATCCGAACTGGACCGACGGTCTCAGCCCCGAACTGATCATCGTCTACGGCGATCACCGCCGCAATTTCCTCGAATGCTACACCGTCGAGGCGATGCAGGAGGTCGATGCCAAGATCGCCGCCCTGCCGCGCGGCTCGCAGGCGCGCAAACATCTGCAGCGGCTGTTTCACGGACAGAGCCACCCCACCAGCATCGACGAGACCGGGCGGCTGGTGCTGCCCGCCAAGCTGCGCCGCAAGATCGACCTCGAGGGCGAAGCGTTCTTCATCGCGGCGGGCGACACCTTCCAGATCTGGAAGCCCGAGACCTACGAGGCCGAGGAACTGGCCAGGACCGAGGAGTGGCTCGACG
>CAJXKX010000096.1 GCA_913055965.1 uncultured Roseovarius sp. | reverse complement strand
CCAGCACCAGCTTGCCTACGTCCTGCTCGACGATGATCGCATAGATCACCAGGAGCGCCGAGGGAGGGATGAGCGAGGCGAGCGTGCCTCCCGCCGCCACGACGCCGGCCGCGAAGCGCTTGTCATACCCGATCTTGAGCATTTCCGGGATGGCGATCCGGGCAAACACCGCCGCCGTCGCCACGCTCGCGCCCGACACCGCGGCAAAGCCCGCCGTGGCGAACACGGTCGAGACGGCAAGCCCCCCCGGCACCCAGGCGATCCAGCGTTTGGCGGCCTCGAACAACGCCTTGGTCAAGCCCGCGTAATAGGCGAGATAGCCGATCAGGATGAAGGTGGGGATCAGGCTCAGCGCCTGCGAACTGACCTTGGAATGCGGCACCTGACCGGCGGTCTTGACCGCCACTGTGAGCGCCCAGAAGAATTCGTCGCCCGCATAGCCCTTCTTCGACCAGAAGATCCAGATCAGACCCACCATGCCCGCAAGCGCGGCGGCATAGGCCACGCGCATGCCCAGCACCACGACCACCAGCATGAGGCCGGTGACGACGATCCCGATATCAATGGGTTCCATGCGGCCCGCCCCTCATTCCTCGCGCCCGCCGACATGCGCGGCCTCGCGCGCTGCCTGCGTCGCTGCATCCTCGATCAGCGGCACCGCAACGGGCCGTTCGGCCCCCGTCGCGAAAGCGCGCCCGAAGCCCCAGACCTGAAGCATGAGCCGCAGCGACAGCACTGCGAAGGCAATGGGCGCGAGAATCTTGGCTGGCCAGATCGGCAATCCGATATCGATGGTGCTGTCCCGGCTCCAGAGCGGCGCGCTCCAGTCGAAGCTGCGCTCGAAATGCGCCCAGCTTCCCCAGACCATCAGGAGCATCAGCGCCAGCACTGCCAGCGTGGTGATCAGTTCGACCAGCCAGAGGACCCGCCCCCGCAGGAGCCCGACGAAGATATCCATGCGGATATGGCCGCCGTCGCGCTGCGCGTAGGCCACGCCCATGAAGGCGATGAGCGGCATGATCTGCTCGATCCAGTCGACATAGCCGGGCAGCGGCTGGTTGAAGAAATTGCGCCCGCCGACCGAGATCACGGCGAGCACCATCAGCGAGAACACGGCGATCCCGCTCAGCAGGGCGAGGAACCGCTCGGCACGGTAGAGCGCGCGATCCGCGCGGCTCAGCACGCTGTGATCGGCGAGGACGGTCGCGGCACCGGCCATGCGCTGCCTCCTTCATCTGCGGGTCGGGAAAGGGCCCGCCGCTGTGCCGCGGCGGGCCGCAAGGATCAGGAGCCGCCCTTGATCTCCGCGAGCTTCGACGTCACGAAGTCGTAAAGCTCCTGCGCGGGCAGGCCGCGGGCCGTGTTGTCCTCGATCCAGGCCTTGGCGGCGGGGCCTGCGACCTTTTCCTCGAAGGCGGTCAGCGTCGCCTCGTCATAGCTGATCACCTCGATCCCGCGCTCTTCGAGCGCCGGGCCCCAGGCCGCCATGGTCTGGTTCTGGTAGTGGTCGATATAGTGATCCAGCGCCTCGTCGACCGACCCCAGAAGCGCCTCGCGATGCGCGTCCGACAGGCCCTCGAGCGCGTCGGTATTGACGACGACAGGGCAATTCACCGTGCCCGGGTTGAGGTTGCCGGTCCACCAGGTGGCATTCTCGATGGTGCCGAAGGACATATGCGCGTGCGGCGCAAAGCTCACGGCCTTGACCACCCCGCTATCCATCGCCTGCCGCACCTCGGTGGCGGACATCGAGGTGGGCACGGCACCCACGGCTTCCATCGCGGCACCTATCCCGCCGAGCGCGCGCACGCTCATCCCCTCGAAATCGTCGAGGCTGCGCGGCGCATCGCCCATGCCGACGAAATTGTATTGCGGCATCGGCGAGGGCATCAGCAGCGCGGCGTTCCAGCGCTCCAGGTCGGCCTTGACCGCGGGCTGTTCGTAGAGCGCCATGGCCAGCGCGGTTTCCTGCTCCAGCGTCTCGACGCCGAGGAACGGAAGCTCCATCACCGTGATCGAGGGGTTCTTGTCGGGGTGATAGCCCGCGCAGAACTGCGCCATCTCGAAGGCCCCGATGGAAATCCCGTCGAGGTTCTCGCGGTTGTTCGACAGGCCCCCGTAGCTGATGTTGAGGGTGAATTCGCCGCCCGTCTTCTCGCTCACGAGTTCGGCGAGCTTCTCGACATGCTCGGTAAAGGCGCGGCGCTTGCCCCAGAGCGAGACGTTCCATTCGGTCGCCATCGCCTCGCCCGCAAAGGCAAGGCTGATCGCGGCCACGGCGGTATAGCTGAGATATTTCTGCATGGTTTCTCCTCCCAGATGTCATGCGTCCCGATTGGCGACAGCTTGGGACATGCCCGCGCCCATGGCTATGAAGAAAACCGCGCATGCCCCGGCAGCCGCCCTGCGGATATCCGCAAGGGGACTACAGCAGCGCCTCCTTGTCCAGTCCCAGCTTGACGATCTTCTCGTTGAGCGTGCGCCGCCCGATGCCCAGCGCCTCGGCCACCGCGTCCATGCGGCCGTCATGCGCGGTGATCGCCTTGGCGATCAGTTCGCGCTCGAAGGCCGCCACGGCGGCGCGCAGCGTGTCGGGCACATCGTCGGCCACCGCGTCGCGCCTCAGCGCCTGCGCCATCGACCCGGCCCCGCGCCGCGCGCTCAGGACGCGCCGCTCGCAGACGCTGCGCAATTCGCGCACATTGCCGGGCCAGTCATGCGCCAGCAGGGCGGCGCTGTCCTCGGGCGTGAGGTCCGGCGCGCGGGTCTCGTAGACGCGCGCGAACTCGTCGAGAAACCGCGCCGCCAGCAGCATCACGTCATCGCGCCGCTGCCGCAGCGTCGGCAGGGCGATCACCGTGGGGTTCAGCCGGTAGAGCAGATCGGCCCGCAGCCGCCCGTCGCGCACCGCCTCGTCGGGGTCTTCGTTGGTGGCCGAAATCACGCGAAAGGCCAGCGGCACAGGGGTCTCCGCGCCGAGGGGCAGGATGCGCTTGTCCTCGATCACGCGCAGCAGCTTGGCCTGCACAGGCATCGGGCAGGTGCAGATCTCGTCAAGGAACAGCGTGCCGCCATCGGCCCCCTGCAATCGCCCCTTTGCCCCGCCCCCGGTGCCGAACATCTCGGCCTCGAACCCGTCGACCGACAGCGCGGCGCAATTGAGCGCAAGAAACGGGCCCTCGGCCTGCGCCCCAAGATCGTGCAGCGCCCGCGCCACCAGTTCCTTGCCGGTGCCGGTCTCGCCCTGCAACATCACCGCCGCGCCGCTCTGCGACAGGTCCAGCACCTCCTCGCGCAGGGCCACGGTCTCGGGCGTTTGCCCCAGCAGCACGCGGTCGAGCCCCGACAGCTGCATCAGCCGCGACTTGAGCCGTTCGGTGGTGCGCCGCATCGCGTGCTGTTCGGCGGCATGGCGCAGGATGTTGAGCAACCGGCGCGGCTCGTAGGGCTTCTCGACAAAGCTGTATGCCCCGCGCTGCATGGCATCCACCGCCGTGGCGATATCGCCATGGGCCGAGATCAGCACCAGCGGCGGCGAGAGGTCGGGGTCGAGACTGTCGAGCAGGTCGAGCCCCGACATGCCCGGCATCCGCACATCCGACAGGATCACATCGGGCTGAAAATCGGCCAGCCGCCCGGCCAGCCGCTCGGCGCGCGGCAGCGCTTCCGCCTGCCATCCCGACGCCTCCAGAAGGTCGATCAGCGACAGGCGCATCGCGCGGTCATCCTCGATCACGAGGACGCGGGGCAGGGCGGGGCCGCTCATGCCGCGTTCGCCCCGGCGTCGCCCTGCTCCTGCGGGATCTCGATGCGGAAAACGGCTCCGCCGCCCGGGGCGGCGCGGGCGCTGATGCGCCCTTCATGCGCACGCACGATATTGGCCGAGATGGCAAGACCCAGCCCCATGCCGCGCCCGCTCTCGCGCGTGGTGACGAACGGTTCCTGCAAATCCTCGAGGCGCGCCTGCCCCAGCCCGTGGCCGGTGTCGCGCACCTCGACCCGCCCGGCCCCGTCGGACAGCGATATCTGCACCGCGATGCGCCGCTCGGCGCTGTCCTCGACCGCGTCCACCGCGTTGCGCAGCACGTTGGTCAGCACCTGTTCCAGCCGCAACTGATTGCCGCGCACCGTCACCGGGTGATCGGGCGCGGCGACCGTGACCCGCGCGCCCACCCGTTCGATATTCGGCTCGACCAGCGCCACGGCGGCGCGCACCGCCTCGCGCAGATCGACGCGGGTGAATTCCTCGCGGTCGTTGCGGGCGAAGAACTTGAGCTGCCGCGTGATCCCCTCCATCCGGTCGACGATCCCGGCGATGCGCGGGGCCAGCCGCCCCTCGCCCTGCCCGCCGATCTCGGCGGCGGCGAGGTGATTGCGCATGGCGGCAATGGGCTGTCCCAGCTCATGCGTGACCGAGGCCGCCAACTGCCCGAGCGCGGCCAGGCGGCTCGCCCGCTCCAGCTCGTCCTGCGTGCGCGCCAGCCTGCGCTCTGCCGCCCGGCGCTCCTCGATCTCGACCGCCAGCCGCTCGTTGGCCTCGCGCAATTGCGCCTCCTCCGCCTCGGAGCGGCGCAGCGCCGCCCCGATCCGCCGCGTGCGCCGCACCTGCGAGGCCAACAGCCCGCCGCCCGCGAGCGTCGTCACGATCCCGGCCAGCAGCCAGCTTCGCGTCACCGCCGCGCTGTCATCGGCGAAATAATGCAGCACCCAGCCATGCGATCCGAGCGCGCCTTGCAGATGCAGGTGCTCGGCCCCGCCGATCACCGCGCGGCCGTTCGCGGCGGGCTGCCAGTCCAGCGGGTCGAGCGTCTGACCGGAGAACTGCCGGTCCTGCGCGATCCGCGCGCGCTGCGCCGCGCCCAGCGTGCCAAGCGTGCGATAGCGCCATCCGGGATCGGAGGACAAGAGCACCACGCCATCGTCGTTGACCAGCAAGACGCGCTCGCCCGCCGCGCGCCATGTCTCTTCGAGATCGGTCAGATCGAGCTTGATCGCGATCACGCCGAGCAGCCCGCCCTCAGGGCCGCGCACCGGGTCGGCGATGAAATAGCCGGGCAGGCCGGTCGTCGCGCCGATGCCGTAGAATCGTCCCTGCCCGCCCGCGAGCGCGGTCTGGAAATAGGGGCGAAACCCGTAATCCTGACCGACGAAGCTCTCGGGCGTGCCGGCATTCGAGGCGGCGATGGTCACGCCGTCGGGGCGCATCAGATAGATCGCGTCAAGCCCCGACTTATCGGCAAAGGCCGCCAGCCTGCGATCCAGCGCAACCGGCGCGCGCCCGGCGGCGGTGTCGATCACGTGCCCGTCGCGCGCCAGCACGTAGGTCAGATGCGAGAACCGCTCGATCTCCGAGACGACCATGCTCCGGTAGAGCGACAGGCGGCCCTCGGCCTTGGCCCGTTCCTCGGAGCGGAAGAACCCGAGCGAGACGAGGAACACGCCCAGCACGACCCCCAGCGCCGCCGCGACCGCGAGGACCCGGAGCGTCAGGCGCATCGCCTGTCCCCTACCCGGGCCGCCCGGTCACGCGCGGCGTTCCGCGGCGGGATCGGGGGCGGGATCGGCACTGTCGGGCTCGGCATCGTCCTCGACGATCTCGGCCTCGGGCACGCTGTCTTCCGCGTCCGGGGCGCTGTCCTGCGCCTCCTCGCTGTCCTCGACCGGGCCGATCAGCAGCGGCAGCATCTCCAGCCCCGTGGGCGTGCTCACCGCGCCTTCGGCGGGCGCGCGCCAGCTCAGCGTGTCGAAGGAATGGCAATTCTCGCAGACGGGCTGCCACTCGGCATGGATGTGCTGGCACTTGTCGCAGCACCATTGGGGACCGCGAGGCGCACCCAGCGCACGCGCGAGCCAACCCTTGACCACGGCGTCCGAGGCCCCTTCGCCGCGCTCGATCGCCGCCATGATGGTGAGCGCGCGCGCGTCGGGCTCGACCTCGGCCAGATCGCCAAGCGCGCGGCGCGCCGCCGGGAAATCCTCGGCCGCGAGGTTGAGTTCGGCCTCCAGCAGCCGCGTCTCGCGGTCGTCGGGATGGACCTTGAGAAGCTTGGCGAAACGCTTGAGCCGCGCCTGCGGGGTCTCGTCGGGCTCGATGGCGGCGAAAGCGGCGGCGAGATCGGGATGCGGGCGCATCAGCCACGCCTTGTTGATGACACGCACGGCGGCGCGCTTCTTGCCCGCCTCGACATAGCCGCGCGCGGCCAGAACCGCCGCCGGCACCAGGTCGGGCGATTTGCGGTTGGCCTCGATCGCCGCTTCGCGCGCCTCGATGGTCTTGCCCTCGTCCAGCACGTCGCGCGCCTCCGACAGCGCCAGCACGGCATCGCGGCGCTTGTGCACGTCGCGCGGCAGCGCGCCGTATTTGAGCTTGGCCCCCAGCGTGGCGCGCGCGCCCGACCAGTCGCCCTTGTCGGCCTGAAGCTGCAAAAGCGTGTCCTGGATTTCGGTCTGTCGGGGCTTGAGCGCAAAGGCGGTCTTTGCCAGCTTGAGCGCGGCCTCGGTCTCGCCCGCCTCCAGCTTTTGCCGCAGGATGCCGCGAACGCCGACGAAGCGGGTTTTCTCGTTGGTCAGCAGGCGCTTGAAGGCCGCCTCGGCGCGCACCTTGTCGCCCGCCATTTCCGCGCCCTGCGCGGTGATGAGATCGGTGAGCGCGGGCTTGCGCAGGTATTTCTCGGCCTTGGCCGCCTGCGCGATGGCCTTGTCGCCCTCGCCCGAGGCGAGCGCCAGAACGCCCTCGCCAAGCGCGCGATAGCCCTTTTCCTGACGGTTGCGGTCGAAATAGCGCGACAGCGCCGTCTCGTCGCCGTTGATGAAGCGCAACACCGCCACCAGCATCCCCGCCAGTTTCATCAGCAGCCAGATCGCCAGCACCAGCAGGCCCAGCGCGATCACCGCCTTGATGGGGGTGAGGTTGACCTCGATCCCCGCCATGACGATCCGCACGCCGCCCTCGAGCTCGAGCAGGTAGGACGCCCCGAAGGTGATGGCCCCGACAAGGGCGATGAATACGGCTACTTTCACGATGGACCAAAGCATCAGACCCGCCCTTTCAAACTCAATTCAGTTCCGCCGAGAGCGCCTCGGCGGCGGCCAGCGCATCGCGCCGTGCCGTGGCCTCTGCCGCCCAGCCGGACATGGCGGCACGCGCCCCCTCCGGCAGGGTTTCGATCTCTGCCAGCGCATCGCCCAGCCGTCCCTCGGCCAGCGCCGCCTCGGCGCGCGACAGGATGGCGTCCGCGTCGTCGCCCTCGCGCGGCTCGAGCGAGCGCACGCCAAGCTGCGCGCGCAGGAACGCGCCCACAGACGCGCCGCCATCCGTCTCGGCGGCGCGCGCCGCCGCCA
>CAJXKX010000095.1 GCA_913055965.1 uncultured Roseovarius sp. | reverse complement strand
GGCGTAGTGCAGGTTGTAGACCCCCTTGTTGTTCATCGTGCCGCCGAATTGCGGGTGCGGGTGCAGGATGATGGCGATCGGGGCGTCCTTGTTCGTCTGGGGATGATACCGGCCTTCGAGCCGCCCCTCGGGGCCCGGGAAGATCACTTCGGGCATTCGTTACCTCTTGGTGATGCTGCCCGGCTGAATGGTTGACGCAATCTGTCAGGCAACATAGAAACGTTCTAATTTTCGGGCTTGAACCGTCTCACCCGGCTGATGGGTAGGTAAGACGTGTTGGCCCATGCGTCAACTGTACGAGCGTCGGTCGGGGGATTGGCATGAAACTCAGCACAAAGGGGCGGTACGCGATGATCGCGCTGACCGATCTGGCGCGCGAGGGCGCCGGCCGTCTGGTGGCGCTGAGCGAGATCGCCGAACGGCAGGACATTTCGCTGGCTTATCTGGAGCAGCTCTTCGTCCGCCTCCGCCGCGCCGAGATCGTCGAGAGCGTGCGCGGCCCCGGCGGCGGCTATCGCCTGGCCCGGCCGGCCGAAAAGATTCGCATCGCCGAGGTGCTGCAGGCCGTCGACGAGTCGATGGACGCGTTGAGCCGCGGGGCAGGCGCGACCGGCGCCTCGAACGAGACCGACGCCTCGCGCCTGACCGACAAGCTGTGGGAGCAGCTCTCGGCGCATGTCTACGTGTTCCTGCACCAGGCGCGGCTGAGCGACGTGGTGGGCAACGCGCTGGCTCCGTGCCCGGCGGTGCCGCATCTCTTCTCGGTGGTGGACGACGAGTAGCGGCTTGCGGGCCGGGCACGGCTCGGGCAGTCTTGCGACCTGTCGTGCCGAGGGAGGGCCGGGGTGGCCAGTCTCAACCGTATCGTGATGCAGAGGGCCACCCGCCGCTGGATCGAGGCGCTGGAGCCCGAGACGCTCGACGCCGCCGAGATCTCCGGCAAGTTCGGGCGGCGCTTTGCGTTCCGCAGCTACACGCGCTTTCGCTATCCGCGCCACGACATCTGCAAGGCGGCGTTCACCGACGCCTCGGGCGCGGTGGAGCAATTCGATCTGATCCTCGCCAATCAGGTGTGGGAACATCTCGACCGGCCCTATGCGGCCACCCGCCACGTGCGGCAGATGCTGCGCCCCGATGGCTGGTTCTGGCTCGCGGTGCCGTTCCACGTCCCGTATCACGGCGACCCGGTGGATTGCTCGCGCTGGAGCGCGCGGGGGCTGAAGAACCTGCTGATCGAGGCGGGGTTCGCCGAGGCGAAGATCACCGCGCGGCAATGGGGCAACCGTGCCGCCGCGCGGCGCAACCTCGAGGATGTCTGGCCGCCGGCCCACGACCCCGAGACCGACGACCTGACCGACGATCCCGAATTCCCGATCTGCGCCTGGGCGCTGGCGCAGAAATAGGCGGCGGTTGGCCTGGAGCGGGCGTTGACGAACGGAATCTTGAAAAGATTCCGTACAAGAAAGTTTTGAACTTTTTTGATCTTGTCTGGCCGTGACGGTCCCGCCCGACACTGAGCTCCGACGTCCCCTTCAGGCCAGCCAGGCCCTTCCCGCCTTGCGGTGCTGAAATCCATGTCAATCAGCCCCGCCCCGCCGCCCTTTGTTCACTCTTCGTTCACAATTTCGGCTTGGACGACTCGCAGCACTCCTCTATGTCATGAGCGGTGGCAAGGGGGCTCCGGATGGCCGATCTGAAATTCATCGAGGTGCGCGGCGCGCGCGAGCACAATCTCAAGAGCATCGACGTGGACATCCCGCGCGACCAGCTGGTCGTGATCACGGGGCTTTCGGGCTCGGGCAAGTCGTCGCTCGCCTTCGACACGATCTATGCCGAAGGGCAGCGCCGCTATGTCGAGAGCCTGAGCGCCTACGCGCGGCAGTTCCTCGACATGATGGAAAAGCCCGACGTGGACCATATCAGCGGCCTCAGCCCGGCGATTTCCATCGAGCAGAAGACGACATCGAAGAACCCGCGCTCGACCGTCGGCACGGTCACGGAAATCTACGACTACCTGCGGCTGCTCTTTGCCCGCGTCGGAACACCCTATTCGCCCGCCACCGGGCTGCCCATCGAGGCGCAGCAGGTGCAGGACATGGTGGACCGGGTGATGGCGATGGAGGAGGGCACGCGCGCCTACCTGCTGGCCCCCATCGTGCGCGACCGCAAGGGCGAGTACCGCAAGGAATTCCTTGAGTTGCGCAAGCAGGGGTTCCAGCGGGTCAAGGTCGATGGCGCGTTCCACGACCTCGACGAGCCGCCGACCCTCGACAAGAAATTCCGCCACGACATCGACGTCGTGGTGGACCGGATCGTGGTCAAGGAGGGGCTGGAGACGCGGCTCGCCGACAGTTTCCGCACCGCGCTCGATCTCGCGCAGGGCATCGCCGTGCTGGAAACCGCGCCGCGCGAAGGCGAGCCGGAGCGGATCACCTTCTCCGAGAACTTCGCCTGTCCGGTCAGCGGCTTCACCATCCCCGAAATCGAGCCGCGGCTGTTTTCCTTCAACGCGCCGTTCGGGGCGTGCCCGGATTGCGGCGGGCTGGGGGTGGAGCTTTTCTTCGACGAAAAGCTGGTGGTGCCCGACGAGGCGCTGCGCATCGGTGACGGGGCCATCGCGCCCTGGCGCAAGGGCAAGTCGCCCTATTTCACGCAGACGATCAACGCCATCGCCAAGCATTACGAGTTCGACAAGGCGACGCCGTGGCGCGACCTGCCCGCGCATGTGAAACAAGTGTTCCTGCATGGCTCGGGTGACGAGGAAATCCCATTCCGCTATGACGAGGGGGGGCGCGTCTACAACGTCTCCCGCGTGTTCGAGGGGGTGATCCCCAACATGGAGCGGCGCTATCGCGAGACGGATTCGGCGTGGATCCGCGAGGAATTCGAGCGCTACCAGAACAACCGCCCCTGCGGCACCTGCGACGGCTACCGCTTGCGCCCCGAGGCGCTGGCGGTGCGGATTGCGGATTTGCACGTTGGCCAGGTGGTGCAGATGTCGATCCGCGAGGCGCATGAATGGTGCGCGACGGTGCCCGATCACCTGGGCACGCAAAAGAACGAGATCGCCCGCGCGATCCTCAAGGAAATCCGCGAGCGGCTGGGATTTCTGGTCAATGTGGGGCTCGATTACCTGACGCTCTCGCGCAACGCGGGCACGCTGTCGGGCGGCGAGAGCCAGCGCATCCGGCTGGCGAGCCAGATCGGGTCGGGCCTGACCGGCGTGCTTTACGTGCTCGACGAGCCCTCCATCGGGCTGCACCAGCGCGACAACGGGCGGCTGCTCACGACGCTGCGCAACCTGCGCGACCAGGGCAACACCGTGATCGTCGTCGAGCACGACGAGGAGGCCATCCGCACCGCCGACTACGTCTTTGACATCGGCCCCGGCGCGGGGGTGCACGGGGGGCGCGTGGTGAGCCACGGCACGCCCGAGGAGGTGGCCGCCGATCCCGCCTCGATCACCGGGCAGTACCTTTCGGGCACGCGCGAGATCGCGGTGCCGCCCAAGCGGCGCAAGGGCAACCGCAAGAAGCTGACCGTGGTCAGGGCCAGCGGCAACAACCTGCGCGACGTGACCGCCGAGTTTCCGCTGGGCAAGTTCGTCTGCGTGACGGGCGTGTCGGGCGGTGGCAAATCCACGCTGACCATCGAGACGCTGTTCAAGACCGCGTCGATGCGGCTCAATGGCGCGCGGCAGGTGCCCGCGCCCTGCGAGACGATCAAGGGGCTGGAGCATCTCGACAAGGTGATCGACATCGACCAGCGCCCGATCGGGCGCACGCCGCGCAGTAACCCGGCGACCTATACCGGCGCCTTCACGCCCATTCGCGACTGGTTCGCCGGGCTGCCCGAGGCCAAGGCGCGCGGCTACAAGCCGGGGCGGTTCAGCTTCAACGTCAAGGGCGGGCGCTGCGAGGCGTGCCAGGGCGACGGCGTCATCAAGATCGAGATGCATTTCCTGCCCGATGTCTACGTGGAATGCGAGACCTGCAAGGGCGCGCGCTATAACCGCGAAACGCTGGAAATCCGCTTCAAGGGCAAGAGCATAGCGGACGTTCTTGATATGACGGTTGAGGAGGCGCAGGAGTTCTTTCGCGCCGTGCCGTCGATCCGCGAGAAGATGGACGCGCTGATGCGGGTGGGCCTGGGCTATATCAAGGTGGGCCAGCAGGCGACGACGCTGTCGGGCGGCGAAGCGCAACGGGTGAAGCTGTCGAAGGAACTCGCCAAACGCTCGACGGGGCGCACGCTCTATATCCTCGACGAGCCGACGACGGGGCTGCATTTCGAGGACGTCAAGAAGCTGCTGGAAGTGCTGCACGAACTGGTCGAGGCCGGCAATACCGTGGTGGTGATCGAGCACAATCTCGACGTCATCAAGACCGCCGACCACATCATCGACATCGGCCCCGAGGGCGGCGATGGCGGCGGCGAGATCGTGGCCGTGGGCACGCCCGAGGCGGTGGCCGAGGTCGAGCGCAGCCACACCGGGCGCTATCTCAAGGAGATGCTGAGCGCGCGCAAGGTGGCGGCGGAGTAGGGGCGCACGTTCCTGTCATCGTCCGCTCAGGCCGAGCGCGAACAGTCGTGACATGATGGTGCCTCCTTTGCCAGGGAGGTGGGCGTTTTCCTGGGATATGCAGCCCTGATCAACCGCTTGGGCGGAGACCTGCCACGTGCCGACAAGCAGAAAAGAGCGTCCCGGCCGGCCCCGGTGAACCGGGAGTAATGTGGCCGACCGGGACGCGTCCCTGGAGTTGGATGTGGCTCAACCAGTGGTGGTGTGATCCACTGTAGACTCTACCCTTTCTTGATGGGGCATGTCGAGAGCCCGAAGATCGAATAGAGCGGACAGGAAGAAATCAGCCCCGTGACCAGCGGAATGATGCCGATCAGGTAGAGCCAGCTATAGGCCCCGCCGCTGTTGAGGAAGAACCCGGCCAGCAGCCCGAGGCCGAGGATGATGCGCAGCGCGCGATCGACGGTTCCGACGTTTTTCTTGAGCATGATATCACCTTCGGTCTGGATGACGCGCGGCGCGCGCCGGTTGACGAGGGTGAGCATGCCACGTGGCGGCGCGCCCGGTCTGTGATCTGGTCACGGGCGGGGCGCGAAATCCGCCTCACTTGAAATTGCGGCTGTCCTTGAGCTGATCCCAGGCCCAGACCACCTGTTGCAACTGCTCTTCCTGGCTGCGGTCGCCGCCGTTGATATCGGGGTGCAGCACCTTGATCAGCGATTTGTAGGCCTTGCGCAGGTCGGCCTTGGACCAGTCGTCGCCCGCTTCTAGTATCTCGATGGCCCGGCGTTCGGTGGGCGGCAGCTTGCGCTTGCCCGCCTGCTTGCGGCCGGGGTTGCGGGTGGCGTTCTCGCCCAGCACCTGGTGGGGGTCCTCGATGCCCAGCCGCGCCCAGGCGCGCGCCTCGGGGTCGTTGAAACGCTTGGTCTCGCGCTCCCACACCTTGTCGCGCGACATCTGCGCGTTGAGTTCGGCCTCGGTGGTGCTTTCGAAGAAATTCCACTTGAGATTGTACTCGCGCACATGCTGCTGGCAGAACCAGAAATACTCGTCGAGCAGGTCCGGCGACTTGGGCGCGCGGTAGAGCCCCGGCTCCTCGCAGCCTTCGTGCTCGCAGACGCGGGTCGAGGTTTCCGACGCGCCGGACATCGCCCGCCGCCCGCGCGGCTTCTTGCGCTTGGCGGAGGAAACGGACAGATCGAATCCGAAGGGATCAGTCTTGGACATGCGCGAACCTTTCCGAGTCAGGGCGCAGAGTGTATGGCAAATCGCGCGGATGAGAAGGGGCAATCGCCAAAAAATCCCGCGACATGACCGTGACAGGGTGCCGCCGCGCGTGGCCCCTGCGAGGGCCGTGCGGCCAGCCCCGCCCGGCCCTCAGGTGTCGGAGCGATCGGGCGAGAGCGAGCGGGCGATGTCTTCGGCCATCACCTCGCGTTCGGGTTCGGGTTCCGGCGGCCCGGAGGGCAGCGGCGGCGGCGCGAGGCTGCGCTCGAACACCAGAACCGAGCGATAGACCGTGGTGGTCGAGGTCAGGCCCTGACGCTCTTCGCTGGGCAGGATGTCGCTGCGCAGGTAGCGCCAGCCGTCGCGCGCCATCTCGTTGAGCACATCCTCGAGGCCAAGCGCGAAGCGCCCCTCGGGTGTCTTGACGCCCGGTGCCTTGCGCCCGCGCGTTGGCGCGGGCAGGACACGGTATTCGCGCGCGGCCACCGCGCCGCTCACCCTGTCGTGGCGCGGGACGCGGTCACTTTGCCCCCGGGCCGATGATCATGATCATCTGGCGGCCTTCCATCTTGGGCATGTTCTCGACGCGGCCCACCCCCTCGACATCGCCGGCGATGCGCTCGAGCAGGTCGCGCCCGAGATTCTGGTGCGCCATCTCACGGCCGCGGAACCGCAGCGTGATCTTGACCTTGTCGCCGCCCTCGAGGAATTTCAGCACGTTGCGCATCTTGACCTCGTAGTCATGGGTGTCGGTTCCGGGGCGGAACTTGACCTCCTTGACCTCGATGGTCTTCTGCTTCTTGCGGGCTTCGGCCTCGCGTTTCTGCTGTTCGTACTTGTACTTGCCGAAATCCATGATCTTGCAGACCGGCGGGGTCGCGTTGGGCGAGATCTCGACGAGGTCGAGCCCTGCCTCCTCCGCCATTTCGAGCGCCCGGGCGGGGGAGATGACGCCGATGTTCTCGCCATCGGCACCGATCAGGCGGATTTCTTCGGCGCGAATGCGGTCGTTCACGCGGGGGCCGGTATCGCGCGTGGGCGGCGCGTTGTGAGGTCTGCGGGCTATGGCTTCGGTCCTTTTATCGTTGCGTTCAAGCGTGGGATTTGGCGCTGGAAGGTAAACGGGGGGGGCGCGGCTTTCAAGCGGCAAAATCCGGCCGGGCGGGGCTGCTTGCACGGTTTTTCCCCTTGAGGTGCCGGGGGGATACCCTCATCTGTCATGCGAGGAATGCGAAGGGCCCGCCACCCGCGCGGCGGGCCCGCGAAACAAGTCTGGAGATTGCGATGAAGAATATTGTCTGGATCGTGCTGGCCCTGGTCGTGCTGGGCGGCGGATATCTCTTGTTCACCGGCAAGTCGGTGACCGAGGTGGTCGACGAGGTCACGCAGGGCGATGTCGAGGCGCCCGAGGCGCTGCAGGAGGCCGAAACGGCGGCGGGCGAGGCCGCGGAAGAGGCGGGCGAAGCGGCAGAGGCCGCCACGGAAGCGGCAGGCGAGGCCGCCGAAGGCGCGGCGGATGCCGTGACAGAGACCGCGCAGGAGGCGGCGGAGAGCGTCGAGGGGGCCGTCGGCGAGGCGGTCGAGGCGGCGCAGGACGCGG
>CAJXKX010000094.1 GCA_913055965.1 uncultured Roseovarius sp. | reverse complement strand
TTCGGGCTGCAATGCCATCACGGTGTCGGCCCCGGCCTCGATGCGGGCGAGATGCGTGGCCGTCATCGGCAGGTGGCGGCTCATGTAGTGCCGCCCCGTCGCGATCTTGGCCTCGAAGAAGGCGGTGTCGCCCTCGCCCTCGTCGAGCGCCGCCTGCGCGGCACGCGCCATGCGCGCCCACATCAGCCCGAGGCAGACATGGCCGAAGAGATGCATGAAGTCGTAGGAGCCCGAGAGCGCGTTGTTGGGGGATTTCATGCCGTTCTGCATGAAATACATGCCCGCCGCCTGCAGGTCCTTGGAGGCAGATTTGAGCGGGTCGAGGAACGCCTTGTCGAACGCCTCATCCTGGCCCGCGTTGTCCTTGATGTAGGTCTTGATCATGTCGAAGAAGGCCATGATCGCCTTGCCGCCGTTCTGCGGCAGCTTGCGCCCCACGAGGTCGAGCGACTGGATGCCGTTGGTGCCCTCGTAGATCATGGTGATGCGCGCGTCGCGGACGAATTGCTCGAGCCCCCATTCGCGGGTGAAGCCCGAGCCGCCCAGCGTCTGCTGCGCGAGCACCGTGGTCTCGAACCCCTTGTCGGTGAGGAAGCCCTTGATCACCGGCGTGAGCAGCGAGATCATCTGCTCGGCCTTCTCGTCGCCGCCGCGCACATGCGCGTCGATGAGCGAGGCGCCCCAGAAGGTGAAGGCGCGCGCGCCTTCGACGAAGGCCTTCTGATCCATCAGGTTGCGGCGCACGTCGGGGTGGACGATGATCGGGTCGGCGGGCTGGTCGGGGGCCTGCGTGCCGGTCACGTCGCGGCCCTGCAGCCGGTCGATGGCGAACCCGAGCGCGTTCTGGTAGGCGACCTCGCCCTGGGCATAGCCCTGCAGCCCCACGCCGAGGCGGGCCTCGTTCATCATGGTGAACATCGCGCGCATGCCCTTGTGCTTCTCGCCCACGAGATAGCCGGTGGCACCGTCATAGTTCATCACGCAGGTGGCGTTGCCGTGGATGCCCATCTTTTCCTCGAGCCCGCCGCAGGACAGCGCGTTGCGCGCGCCGAGGCTGCCATCCTCGTTCACGAGGAACTTGGGCACGATGAAGAGCGAGATGCCCTTCACCCCCTCGGGGGCGTCGGGCAGCTTGGCCAGCACGAGGTGGATGATGTTGTCGACCATGTCGTGCTCGCCCGAGGAAATCCAGATCTTCTGGCCCGAGATCCTGTAGGTGCCGTCGTCCTGCGGCTCGGCCTTGGTGCGGATGAGGCCCAGGTCGGTGCCGCAATGCGGCTCGGTGAGGTTCATGGTGCCGCCCCATTCGCAGCTGACCATCCTGGGCAGGTAGGTCTGCTTCTGTTCGTCCGAGCCGTGGGCGTGGATGGCGTTGTAGGCACCGTGGGTGAGGCCCTGATACATGTTGAAGGCCATGTTGGCCGAGGAGAACATTTCGCCCACCGCCGAGGAGATCAGGTAGGGCAGGCCCTGCCCGCCATAGTCGGGATCGCAGTCGAGCGCGGTCCAGCCGCCCTCGCGCACCGTGTCGAACGCCGCCTTGAAGCCCGTGGGCGTGCGCACCACGCCGTTTTCGAGCGTGCAGCCCTCGCGGTCGCCCACCGGGTTGAGCGGGGCCAGAACCTCGGCGGCGATCTTGCCCGCCTCGCCGAGAATCGCCGCGGTGAAATCGCGGTCGAGCTCGTCATAGCCGGGAATGTCGGAGGCGGAGACGTTCAGCACGTCATGCAGGAGGAATTGCATGTCGCGGGTGGGGGCGGTGTAGCTGGGCATCTGTTCTCTCTCCCTCGGTGAATGCCGGGCCGGTCTGTCACTCGGCGGCGTCGCGGTTGTCCTTGAGCGAGGCGAGCATGCGCTCGCCCCATGTCATCTGTTCGCGCAGGTCGGCGATGGCGGCGTCGAGTTCGGCGCGCTGGCGTTCCATGTCGGCGAGCCGTTCGCGCGCGACCTGGTAGGCTGCGGCGATCTGGCTGTGTTGCTGGTCGCCCCGGTCGTAGAGGTCGAGCAGCTGGCGCAGGTCTTCGAGGCTGAAGCCGAATCGCTTGCCGCGCAGGATCAGCTTGAGCCGGGCGCGGTCGCGGCGGGTGAAGAGGCGCTTCTGTCCGTGCCGGATCGGCGACAGAAGCTCCTTGGATTCGTAGAAGCGCAGGGTGCGCGGCGTCACGTCGAACGCGTCGCACATCTGCCGGATTGTCATCAGGTCGTCGGTCATCTCGGGGCCTCTTGCACAGCGTCTCGCGACAATCTGCGCCTCCTGCCCTCTCGATACAACAGGGGTGCGGCTTTACGTAACCGCTACGTCACGTCACTTTCAGGTTGACGTAAGATCAAGCAAGGTCAGGCGCGCTCGCGGGCAATTTCCTGACCCGGCGATCAGCCGAGACTGGCTGCCGTGTCGTCGCGCAGCGCGCGCAACTCGTCCATCGCGGCGTCGATCTGGCGGCGCTGCTCGGCGAGTTCGCCAAGCTGGCGGTCGGCGAGCGCGATCCATTGGCGCATCTGCGCCTCGGTGCCCTCTTTCTCGTAGATGAGCAGCCATTGGCGGATCTCCTCGAGCGCGAAGCCGAATTTGCGGCCGCGGAGGATCAGCGTCATGCGGGCGCATTCGCGCGGACCGTACCACCGCGCGCGGCCCTCGCGCTCGGGCTGCAACAGTTCGATATACTCGTAATAGCGCAGCGTGCGCGGGGTCACGTCGAACGTGGCGCACATCTCCTTGAAGGACAGCCGCTTGTCGGACATGGCCCTTCCCTCCCTTCACCGAAAGGTTAGGGCCATTGCGCGGCCCGTGCAACAGCCACCCTTGCGGCCCGGCCGTTTTGCCCGCCATAAAGGGCGCGGCACCGGCGGGAGAGAACATGGACGACAGGAAAACCCGGATCGCGCAGCAGTTCATGGCGGCGCTGCCGCATGCGAAGGCGCTGGGCATGCGCCTGGTATCCATGGGCGACGGCCGTGCCCGGATCGAGATGGATTATGCCCCGCATCTGGTGGGCGACCCCGAGACGGGGGTGATCCATGGCGGGGCGGTCTCGGCGCTGATGGATACCTGCTGCGGGGCGGCGGCGATGAGCCACCCGGCCTCGCCCGGCGGCACCGCCACGATCGACCTGCGGATCGACTACATGCGCGGCGCCGTGCCGGGGCAGGCGATCCGTGCCGAGGCGGAATGCTATCATGTGACGCGCTCGGTGGCGTTCGTGCGCGCCCGCGCGATGGATGACGACGAGGACCGCCCGGTGGCCACCGCCACCGGCACCTTCACCGTGGAGGGCGGCTGATGGCGCGGCCCCGTCCCGAACCCGTGCAGGTGGTCAAGCAGCGCCGCGACGCCGCGCTCAAGGCGCTGGTGGAGGGGGTGCCCTATATCGGCTTTCTCGGGGTGCAGTTCGAGCGGCGCGGAGACGAGCTGACCGCGGTGATGCCCTTTGACGAGAAGCTGATCGGCAACCCGTTGCTGCCCGCCCTGCATGGCGGGGCGACGGCGGCCTTCCTTGAGATCACGGCGATCATCGGCTTGAGCTGGACGATGCTGTGGGAAGAGATCGAGAGCGGCGCGGTCGATCCCGAGTCGCTGGCCGGGGGAAGCCTGCCGCGCCTGCCCAAGACCATTGATTTCACCGTCGATTACCTGCGCTCGGGGCTGCCGCGCGACGCCTATGCGCGCGCGCAGGTCAACCGCTCGGGGCGCCGCTATGCCTCGGTCCGGGTCGAGGCGTGGCAGGACAACCGCGCGCGCCCCTTCGCGCAGGCCACCGGGCATTTCCTGATGCCGCGCCGCGATGGATGACGCCGCCCGCGCGGTCTCGCCCCCGGTCACCCATGCCCGTGTCCTGAAGATCGCCCTGCCGATCGTGATCTCGAACGCCACGGTGCCGATCCTCGGCGCGGTGGATACCGGCGTTGTGGGTCAGATGGGGCTGGCCGCGCCCATCGGCGCGGTGGGCCTCGGCGCGGTGATCCTGACGGGGATCTACTGGGTGTTCGGCTTCCTGCGGATGGGGACCACGGGCCTTGCCGGGCAGGCGCTGGGCGCGGGGCAGACGGGCGAGGTGGCCGCGCTGCTGACCCGCGCGCTGATGATCGGGCTGGCGGGGGGGCTCGCGGTGATCGCGCTGCAGGGGCCGCTCTTTGCCGGGGCGTTCCTCGTCGCTCCGGCGAGCGACGAGGTGGAGGGGATGGCGCGCGATTACATGGCGATCCGCGTCTGGTCCGCCCCGGCGATGATCGCGCTCTTCGGCGTCACCGGCTGGCTGATCGCGCAGGAGCGCACGCGCGCGGTGCTGGCCATTCAGGTGCTGATGAACGGCGTGAACGTGGGCCTCGATGTCTGGTTCGTGCTGGGCCTCGGCTGGGGGGTCGAGGGCGTGGCGCGGGCCACGGTGATCGCCGAATGGGGCGGGCTGGCGCTGGGGCTGTGGTTCTGCCGCGACGCGTTCCGCGTGCCCGCCTGGCGCGACTGGCCGCGCGTCTTCGATCCCGTGCGGCTGCGGGTGATGGCAATGGTCAACGGCGACATCCTGCTGCGGTCGCTGATGCTGCAGGCGGTGTTCGTGTCGTTCCTGTTTCTCGGCGCGGGGTTCGGCGACGTGACGCTGGCGGCGAACCAGGTGCTGATGCAGTTTCTCAACGTCACGGCGCATGCGCTCGACGGGTTCGCCTTTGCCGCCGAGGCGATCGTGGGGCGGGCCTGCGGGGCGCGCGACCTGCCCGTGCTGCGGCGGGGCGCGGTGCTGGCGAGCGCCTGGGCGCTGGGGGTCTGCCTGGGTATCGCGACGCTTTACGCGGCCCTCGGCGGCGTGGCGATCGACCTGATGACCACGGCACCCGAGGTGCGCGAGGCGGCGCGGGTGTTTCTGCCCTATGCGGTCGCTGCGCCGCTGCTGGGGCTGGCCCCCTTCATGCTCGACGGGGTGTTCATCGGCGCGACGCGCACCCGCGACATGCGCAACATGATGGCGCTGAGCCTCTTGCTCTACGGGCTGGCGGTGGCGGTGCTGGTGCCGCCGCTGGGCAATCACGGGCTGTGGGCGGCGCTGCTTCTGAGCTTTGTCGCGCGCGGGGTGACGCTGGGGCTGCGCTATCCGGCGCTCGAGCGGGGGGTGGCGGGCGCGGCGGCCTGAGCCCGGCCCGCGCCTATTCCGCCGCCATGCGGATCACCGGTTCCATCCGGTCGAGCATCGCCTGCGACAGGTGGCATTTCACCTGGTGGCCGGGAGCGAGATCGCGCACCGGCGGCACCTCGCGTTCGCACAATCCATCCGGCACCTCCGCTTTCCAGCGGCAGCGGGTCTGGAACGGGCAGCCCGAGGGCGGGTTCATCGCCGAGGGCACGTCGCCTTCGAGCACGATATGGGTCTTTTCCACGCTGGTATCGGCAATCGGCACCGCCGACAGGAGCGCCTCGGTATAGGGGTGGTAGGGCGGTGCAAAGACCTGGTCGGTCGTGCCAAGCTCGACCACGTGGCCGAGATACATGACCATCACCCGGTCGCTGAGGTAGCGCACGATCGAGAGGTCGTGCGAGATGAACAGGAGCGTCGTCTTGTGCTTGCGCTGGATCTCCATCAGCAGGTCGGTCACCGCCGCCTGCACGCTCACGTCGAGCGCCGAGACGGGCTCGTCCGCGACCACGATGCGCGCGCCGCCCGCGAAGGCGCGGGCGATGCCCACGCGCTGCTTCTGCCCGCCCGACAGCTGGCGCGGCATGCGCTCGGCGAACTCGCGCGGCAGTTTCACGAGGTCCAGCAGGCGCAGCATCTCGTCGCGGCGGTCGGCGTCGGTCTCGCCGTGGCCGAACACTTCGAGCGCGCGGACGATCTGGCGGCCCACGGTCATCGACGGGTTGAGCGTGTCGAACGGGTTCTGGAACACCATCTGCACATCGGCCACGGTCTGCGTGTCGCGCTGCTCTATCGGCACCTGCTCGATATTGCGGTTGTCGAGCAGGATCTCGCCATCGGTCGCGGTCTCGAGCCCCATCAGCACCTTGGCGAAGGTGGATTTTCCGCAGCCCGATTCGCCGACGATGGCCAGCGTCTCGCTCTCGCGGGCCTCGAAGCTGAGCGTCTCGTTGGCCTTCACGACCCTGGTCGCGCCGCCGCCGCCGAACAGCGCGTTCGCGGCCACCTCGTAATATTTCTTGAGCCTGTCCATCTTGAGCACGACGCGGCCCGGTTCGCTCGCCTCGTGCGTGGCCGCCGCCTCGACCGGGGCGTGCCAGTCGATCTCGGCATGGCGCAGGCAGCGCGAGAAATGCCGGTCGTCGCCCTCGATCACCGCCATCGGGATGTCCTGCGCGTCGCACAGACCCTGTTTGAAGTAGTCGCAGCGCGGGCCGAAATTGCAGCCCGGCGGGCGCTCGTGCGGGAGCGGGAAGTTGCCGGGAATGGCCTTGAGCGGCCGCGCGTTCTTGTCGGCGCCGGGCAGCGGGATCGACCGGAACAGTGCTTGTGTGTAGGGGTGCTGCATCTTGTCGAACACGTCCCTGATGCTGCCGGTCTCGACCGCCTCGCCGGAATACATCACGCAGATGCGGTCGCAGGTTTCCAGCACGAGGCCGAGATTGTGCGAGATGAACAGCATCGAGGTGCCGTATTTGCGCCCGAGGTCCTTGACCAGATCGACCACCGCCGCCTCGACGGTGACGTCGAGCGCCGTGGTGGGCTCGTCGAGGATGAGCAGCGAGGGCTTGGACATCAGCGCCATGGCGATGACGATGCGCTGCTGCTGCCCGCCGCTCAGCTGGTGGGGATAGCTGCGCATGATCCGCTCGGGGTCGGGCAGCTTGACATCGCCCACCACCTCGAGCGCGCGCGCCCAGGCGTCCTTCTCGGAGATGCCCTCGTGGATCATCGGCACCTCGATCAGCTGCTTGCCGATCTTCATCGCCGGGTTGAGCGAGGCCATCGGCTCCTGGTAGATCATGGCGATCTCGTTGCCGCGGATATGGCGCAACTCGGCGGCGCTCATCTGCCCGAGGTCGCGGCCCTTGAAGCGGATGGTGCCGCCCACGATGCGGCCGTTGACGCCAAGGTCCTGCATCACGCCCAGCGCCACGGTGGATTTGCCGCAGCCCGATTCGCCCACGAGGCCCACCGCCTCGCCCGGTTGAACGGTGACCGAGAAATCCATCACCGCCGGGATCTCGCGCAGGCGGGTGAAGAAGGAAATCGACAGGTTCTCGATCTCGAGGATCGGTCCGTCATGCTCGGCCATGCAGCGCTCCTTCATCTTGCTTCAAATACTCAATCCCGCAGGCTTTCCTCGCGCAGCCCGTCGGCCAGCAGGTTGAGCCCAAGAACGAGGCTCAGAAGCGCCAGCGCGGGCGGCAGGGCGGGGTGGAGATACATCGACAGAAGCTT
>CAJXKX010000093.1 GCA_913055965.1 uncultured Roseovarius sp. | reverse complement strand
CCGACGCTGTCGAAGGCGCAGACCGCCGCCGCGATCGCCTCGGGCTGGCCGTGCAGCCGCAGGGTCAGTTCGGTGATCAGGCCGAGCGTGCCCTCGGAGCCCACGAAAAGCCCGGTCAGATCATAGCCGGACGAGGATTTGCGTGCCGCCGTTCCGGTGCGAATCACCTCGCCCGAGGCCGTCACCACCTCGAGCGCCAGCACGTTGTCGCGCATCGTGCCGTAGCGCACGGCGGTGGTGCCGCTGGCGCGGGTCGCGGCCATGCCCCCCAGCGCCGCGTTGGCGCCGGGATCGACCGGAAAGAACAGGCCCGTGGCGCGCAAGTCCTCGTTGAGCGCCTCGCGCGTCACGCCGGGCTGCACCCGCGCGACCATGTCGGCCTGCGCCACGTCGAGCACGCGGTTCATGCGGCTGAAATCCACCACGACTCCGCCCGAGAATGCCTGCGACTGCCCTTCGAGCGAGGTGCCGGTGCCCCAGGCGATCACCGGCACGCGATGGCGGGCGCAAATCCCCACGATGCGCGCGACCTCTTCGGTGGTCTCGGGATAGGCGACGGCATCGGGCGGGCTGAGCGGGAAATGCGACTCGCTCTGGCCGTGCAGGTCCAGATCGGACTTGGAGAGGCTGAGCCGTTGGCCTAGACAGGTGTGCAGGTCGTCAAGGGCTTTTTGCGTGTCCATGGGGCAAATTCCATCCGTGTGTGTCGCGACAGCCTAGGCGATGAAGCCGCGATGCGAAAGCAGCGCGGGGTGCGCCGGGTCGGATGGTAGCGTGACGCAGTCGAGGGACAGATCGTTTTTCGCGCGGTTGCGCAGACAGGCGGCTATTCGCCTGCGGGGCGGGTGGTGGCTGCTGCGCAATCGGGGGCCGAGCCAGTTCCAGTTCTGGCTGATCGCGCTGTTGCTGGGCAGCGCGGCGGGCTATGCGGCGGTGCTGTTCCGCAAGGGAATCGCGCTGCTGGAAGGGCTGGTCTACCAGACCGACAACGTCGCGCGGCTGCATTCGCAGGCCGAATACCTGCCTTGGTTCTGGGTGCTTCTGGTGCCGGTGGCGGGAGGGCTCGTGGTGGGGGTGCTGCTGCATCATTTCACGCCGGAGGGGCGCGTGCGCTCGGTCGCGGACGTGATCGAGGGCGCGGCGCTGCACGAGGGGCGGGTCGAGCGGCGCGCGGGGCTCGCCTCGGCGGCGGCCTCGCTGATCACTCTGGGCACCGGGGGGTCATCGGGGCGAGAAGGGCCGGTGGTGCATCTCGCGGCGGTGATCTCGGGATGGGTGAGCGACCGTATCCGCGCCGATGGCATCACCGGGCGCGACCTGCTGGGCTGCGCTGTGGCCGCCGCCGTCTCGGCCTCGTTCAACGCCCCCATCGCGGGCGCGCTGTTCGCGCTCGAGGTGGTGCTGCGGCATTTCGCGATCCATGCCTTTGCCCCCATCGTGATCGCGAGCGTTGCGGGCACCGTCATCAGCCGCCTGCATTTCGGCGATGTGACCGAGTTCGCGCTGCCCGCCACGAGCGTGCTGGCCTTCTACGTGGAACTGCCCGCCTTCCTGATCCTCGGGCTGGTCTGCGGGCTGGTGGCGACGGTGATGATGATGGCGGTCTTCGTCGCCGAAGACGTGGCCGGGCATGTGCAGATGCGGCTCCGGCTGCCCGGCTGGCTGCGCCCGGCGGCGGCGGGGCTGATGCTGGGGGCGCTGGCGATCTGGTTTCCGCACATCATCGGCGTGGGCTACGAAACCACGTCGGCGGCGCTCACGGGGCGGCTGGTCTGGCACGAGGCGCTGGTCTTTGCCGCGCTCAAGGTGCTGGCGGTGGCGATCACGCTGGGCGGGCGCATGGGCGGCGGGGTGTTCTCTCCGTCGCTGATGGTGGGGGCGCTGACCGGGCTGACCTTCGGCCTGCTGGCGACGGCCGTGCTGCCCGACTATTCCGGCGCGGCCACGCTCTATGCGCTGGCGGGGATGGGGGCTGTGGCCGGGGCGGTGCTGGGCGCGCCGATCTCGACCACGCTCATCGTCTTCGAACTGACCGGCGACTGGCAGACCGGGCTTGCCGTGATGGTGGCTGTCTCGACCTCGGTGGCGCTGTCGGCGCGGCTGGTGCGGCGTTCGTTCTTTCTCACGCAGCTGAGGCGGCGCGGCATCCGGCTGGCTGCCGGGCCGCAGGCCTACCTGCTGGGCATGTTCACGGTGTCACGGCTGATGCGCCCGACCGACCATCCCCGCGCCGCCCCGCCCGATGCCTGCCGCGATCTGATCGAGGACGGGCTCTACGTTGAACCCGGCGCCACGCTCGAGACCGCGATGCCGATCTTCGAGCGCGCGGGCGTGCCGTTCCTGCCGGTCGTCACCCGCGGCGGCAAGGACGGCCCCGACCTCGTGGGTGCGCTCTTTCATGTCGATGCGCTCAAGGCCTACAACCGCGCGCTCGCGGCGGTGTCGAAGGAAGAGCACGGCTGAGCAGCGCCGGGCCCTGCCGGATGCCGGGCGCTCAGATGCGTTCCACCGCGACCTTGTCGGTGGTGTAGAACGCGATATGCCCGGCGATCTGCGCCACCTCCGGCTTGGGGTCTTCATAGCTCCAGGCGGCGTTCTCGATCGTCTGGCTCTTGGTCTCGATCGAGAAATAGCGCGCATCGCCCTTGAACGGGCAATGGCTGGTGCGGTCGCTCTCGTCGAGGAACGCCATGGCGATATCCTCGCGCGGGAAATAGATCACCGCGGGGTAATCGCCCTCGGTCAGTTCCAGCGCGTTGCGGCTCTCGGCGAGGATCGCGCCCCCCGCGCGCACCGTCCAGGTGCCGTCGGCCTTGCGTATGGTGATCTTGCTCATGGGTCGTCCCTCCTGTTCCTGCGGTTCTTGTCCTCGGTCTTGTGCCGCCCGAGTGTCACGTATTTGTGTCACAGCGGCATGGTCTGCCGCTCCAGCCAGTGCCGCGCCGGGGCCGAGAGCAGGGGCCCGATCCTGTCACGGCAGGCGGCGTGATAGCCATCGAGCCAGAGGCGCTCGGCCTCGGCCAGCATGTCGCGCGCGATCAGGCGGCGGTCGATGGGCGCGAAGGTCAGCGTTTCGAAATCCAGATGCGTGGCCCCGTCGCCGCCCGGCAGCGGGTCGGCCTCGCGCACCGCGATCAGGTTCTCGATACGGATGCCGAAGGCCCCTTCGCGGTAATAGCCGGGCTCGTTCGACACGATCATGCCGGGCGCGAGCGGCACCTCCGACATCCGCGAGAGCCGCTGCGGCCCCTCGTGAACGCAGGAATAGACGCCCACGCCATGGCCGGTGCCGTGGCCGTAATCCATGTCGGCGAGCCACAGAGGATAGCGCGCCAGCGCATCGAGATCGCGCCCCGCCAGCCCGCGCGGAAAGCGCAGCCGGGATATGGCGATCATGCCCTGAAGCACGCGGGTAAAGGCCGCGCGCTCGTCCTCGCCGGGGGTGCCCACGGCCAGGGTGCGGGTGATGTCGGTGGTGCCGTCGAGATACTGCCCGCCGCTGTCGAGCACCATGAGATCGCCCGCCGCGAGGGTCCGGTTGCTCGTCTCGCTGACCCGGTAATGCGGCAGCGCGCCGTTGGGACCGGACCCGGCGATGGTGTCGAAGCTGATATCGAGCAGGTGCCCGGTGGCCTCGCGGCACGCCTCGAGCCGCGTCACCACGTCGATCTCGGTCAGGCTGCCGGGGGGCTGGTCGTCGAACCAGGCGAGGAACTCGCAGACCGCCGCGCCGTCGCGCAGATGGGCGCGGCGCGTGGCCGTCAACTCGGCCTCGGTCTTTTGCGCCTTGGGCAGGATGCACGGGTCTTCGCCCCAGACATGCGCCACGCCCGCCGCGTCGAGCCGCTCGACCACCCGGACCGGCACGCTCGCGCGGTCGAGCAGTACGGGGCCCGAAAGCGCGTCGAGCGCGGTGCCGAAATCGGCGGGAGGATGCAGGCGCACCTCGTCGCCCAGATGCGCGCGCGCGTCCGCGTCGAGTTTCGCGGGATCGGTGAAGAACGCCACGCACCCGTCATCGTGCAGGATGGCAAAGCCTTGCGGCACCGGGTTGCGGGGGATGTCGCTGCCACGGATGTTGAGCAGCCAGGCCAGCGAATCGCTGAGCGTGATGACGGCGGCCCGCGCGCCGCGCCAATTCGTCGGGCCAGGCGCGGATCGGGCCTTGCGGCGGGGCGGGGCGGTCGGGCCAGACGGCATCGACGAGGTTGTCGGAGGGCACCAGCCGCACCGCCTCGGGCAGTGCCGCCGCGATCTCGTCGATCTGCTGCGGTGTCCACAGCCACGGATCGAAGCCGACCGGCCCGCCCTCGGGCAGGTGCCGGGCCAGCCACGGGCCGGGCTTGACCTGGGGCCAGTCGACGGGGGTGAAATGATCGGTATCCGTCTGCGCCCGCGCCTGTACGCGGTAGCGCCCGTCCACGAACAGCCCCGCCACGTCATTGAGCACCGCGCACAGCCCCGCCGAACCGGTAAAGCCGGTGAGCCACGCGAGCCGGTTGTCGCAGGGTGCCACATATTCGCCCTGATGGGCGTCGGCGCGCGGCACGAGAAAGCCCGCGAGCCCCGCCTCGGCCATCGCGCGGCGCAGGCGGGCCAGGCGCGGCGGGCCCTGGTCGGGGCGCGCGGTCTCGGTGAAACTCTGGAACACGGGCTCTGTCTCTCTCGTGGTGCGGGGCGAGGTTCAGTGCTAAACAAGAGCCCGGGAAATGGCAATAACGGGGGCTTGGCGATGCAAAGCCGGGTGCGCGCGGGCGAAAAGCTGACCGAGGTGGCGGAGCCGCGGGACGCCATGCTGCATTTCATCGGGCGTATCCGGACGCCGTGGACCGAGCGCAAGGACTGCCCGCGGCAGGGCCGCACCGATGGCCCCGAGTGCCGGGTCGAGGTCTTCGCGCCCTTGGCCGAGGCGCTTCTGGGTGTGGAGGAATACGGTCATCTGGACCTGCTCTACTGGCTCGACCGGGCGCGGCGCGACCTCGTGGTGCAGAACCCCAAGAATGACGGCACGCATTACTATGGTACTTTCGCCCTGCGCTCGCCGCAGCGGCCCAATCCGATCGGGCTGTCGCGTGTGCGGCTGGTGCGGGTGGAGGGGGCCGCGCTGATCGTGCGGGGGCTCGATTGTCTCGACGGCACGCCGCTGATCGATATCAAGCCGGTGACCTGCGAATTCACCCCAAAGGCTCCGCCGAAACCGGCGGATGGATGAGGAGCGACAGGAATGCGCCTGATCTTGGTGCTCTTGATGCTGATCGCCGGGCCTCTCTCGGCGCGCGAGGTGACCGACAGCGCGGGGCGCGTGGTCGAGGTGCCCGACCGGGTCGAGCGGGTCTTTGCCGCCGGACCGCCCGCGTCGATTCTGCTTTATATTCTCAAGCCCGAGGCGATGACCGGCTGGCCGCGCGCGCCGCATGACTACGAGCGTCCGTATCTGGCAGAGCCCTGGCGAGACCTGCCCGAGACCGGGCGGCTGACGGGCCGGGGCGGCGAGGCCAATCTGGAGCGGGTGTTGCAGATCGCGCCCGATCTGATCCTCGATTTCGGCTCGGTGCGCGACACCTATGTCGATCTCGCCGACCGCACGCAGGCGCAGACCGACATTCCTTACGTGCTGATCGACGGGCGGTTCGAGAACACGCCCGCCGCGCTGCGCCTTCTGGGCGATATCCTCGGCGTGCCGGAACGGGCGGAGCGGCTGGCAAGTCACGTGGAGGGCGTCTTTGCCCGGATCGACGCGATCCTCGCTGATGTTCCGGAGGCGGAGCGCCCGCGCGTCTACCTCGCGCGCGGACCGGAGGGGTTGGAGACCGGCATGAAAGGCTCGATCAACACCGAGATCATCGAGCGCGCGGGCGGGCGCAACGTGGCCGATGACGGGGGGGCCACGCGGGGCCTTGTGCGCGCCTCGATGGAGCAGGTGATCGTCGCCAACCCCGAGATCATCGTGACATGGGATCGCAATTTCTTTTCCTCCGTCTTTGACGATCCGCTCTGGCAGGGGGTCGAGGCGGTGCGCGAGGGGCGCGTGCATCTTGCCCCCACCGCGCCCTTCGGCTGGATCGACCGCCCGCCCTCGCTCAACCGGATCATCGGGCTCATCTGGATGGCGGGGCTGCTCTACCCCGACCGCTGGCAGGGCGATCTGCGGGCCGAGACGCGGGCGTTCTACGAGCTATATTATCACGTGCGCCTCGACGATCCGGCGCTGGAGGAGTTGCTGGAATGGGCCGAGGGACAACCGCCCGGATAGCCGCGCCGCGGCTCGGCCTCAGCCTGACCACGGGGCTGTGCACGGGCGTGCTGGCGCTGTGCTTTGTCGCGCTGATGATCGGGCCTTATGGACTGTCGCCCGGTGAGGTGCTGGCGGCGCTATTGGGGCGCGGCGAGGCGCAGGCGCAGATCGTGGTCTGGAACATCCGCCTGCCGCGCATCGGTGCGGCGCTCTTGGTAGGGGCGGCGCTGGCGGCGGCGGGGGCGAGTTATCAGGCGCTGTTTCGCAATCCGCTGGTCTCGCCCGATATTCTCGGCGTCTCCGCCGGGGCGGGGCTGGGGGCCGTGGCGGGCATTTTCCTGTCGCTGCCGGTGGCGGCCATACAGGGCGCGGCCTTTGCGGGTGGCATGGCGGCGGTGGGGGTGGTCACGCTGGTGGCGGGGCTGGTGCGCAACACCGACCGCACGCTGACGCTGGTGCTGATCGGCGTGGTGATCGGGGCGTTGGCCGGGGCGGCGACCTCGCTGCTGAAGGTGCTGGCCGATCCCTATGACCAATTGCCCGCGATCACGTTCTGGCTTCTGGGCTCGCTCGCCTCGGTGACCTCGGCTGATATCGGGCCCGCGCTGCCTGCGGTGATTCTCGGCCTCGTGCCGCTGGCGCTGCTGCGCTGGCGGATCAACGTGCTGTCGTTGGGCGACGAGGAGGCCCGCGCGCTCGGGGTCGAGGCGGGGCGCACGCGGTTCCTGGTGATCGCGGCGGCGACGCTCATCACGGCGAGCGTGACGGCGCTGGCCGGGGTGGTGGGCTGGGTCGGCCTTGTCATCCCGCATATCGCGCGGATGCTGGTGGGGCCGGGCTTTGGCCGCCTCTTGCCCACCTCGGTGCTGATCGGGGCGGGGTATCTGCTGATCGTCGACACCGCCGCGCGCAGCATCGCGGCCATCGAGGTGCCCCTGGGCATCCTCACGGCGGTGATTGGCGCGCCGTTCTTCGTCTGGCTGCTGGCGCGGGGGCGGCGGGGTTGGTCATGAGGCTTGAGGCGCGCGATCTGTCCATCGGTTACGGGCGCGAGGTGGTGGGGGCGGGGCTTTCGCTGACCGTCGCGCCGGGGCGGGTGACCTGCCTGCTGGGGCCGAATGGCTGTGGCAAGACCACGCTTTTCCGCACGTTGCTGGGCCTCCTGCCGCCGCTCTCGGGAGAGGTGCGGCT
>CAJXKX010000092.1 GCA_913055965.1 uncultured Roseovarius sp. | reverse complement strand
GTGAGCGCCGACGGGCGCAGCCTGCTGGTGCATTGCCTCGACGCGCCCGACCCCGACGCGGTGCGCGACGAGATCAAGACCCGCTACGAGGCCCGGCTGAAGGAGATATTCGAATGATCGGATACGCGCTCACCTTTGCCTTCGCCTGTTTCGGGCTCGGTCTCCTGCTCAATATCTACCGGGTGGTGTGGGCCCCCACCAAGGGCGACCGCATCCTCGCGCTCGACACGATGGTGATCAACGCCATCGCGCTGCTGGCGCTCTTCGGCATTCACGAGGGCACCACGATGTATTTCGAGGCGTCGATGATCATCGCCATGACCGGCTTCATTTCCACCGTCTCCTACACGCGCTTCCTGTTGCGCGGGGACATCATCGAATAGGGAGGGCGCGATGCTCGCCGAGATCCTGATATCGGTCTTTCTGGTCATCAGCGGCATCTTCGGGCTGGTGGGCTCGCTGGGGCTGATCAAGCTGCCCGACCCGATGATGCGCCTGCACGCCCCCACCAAGGCGACGACGCTGGGGGTGGGCGGCGCGCTGATCGCTTCGATGCTGTATTTCTATTTCGTGGTGGGCACGTTCTCGTTTCACGAGCTGATGATCACGCTGTTCCTGTTCCTGACCGCGCCGATCACCGGGCATTTCGTGGCCAAGACGCATCTGCACCTGTCGCACAAGCCCGACGGCCTGCCGCCCACCGGCACCGAACGGCCCTGGGCCAGCTACGAAAGCGATGCCGAGCGCGCCCGCATCGAGGCGGAGGCGGATGCGGAGGCGGGCAAGACCGGCTAGCGCGGGCCGCACGCCCCGGCAGCGGGGCAGGGGCGGGCATGCCGCCGCCCCCGCGCCCGGAAATTCGCCCGGCTCAGTCGCGCAAAAGTTCGTTGATCGCGGTCTTGGAGCGGGTCTGCGCGTCCACGCGCTTGACGATCACCGCGCAATAGAGGTTCACGCCCCCCTTCGACGGAATCGACCCCGAGACCACCACCGAATAGGGCGGCACCTCGCCGATGAACACCTCGCCAGTTTCGCGGTCCACGATCTTGGTGGACTTGCCGATGAACACGCCCATCCCCAGAACCGAGCCCTCGCGCACGATGCAGCCCTCGACCACCTCGGAGCGCGCGCCGATAAAGCAGTTGTCCTCGATGATCGTCGGCCCCGCCTGCATCGGCTCCAGCACCCCGCCGATACCGACGCCGCCCGACAGGTGCACATTCTTGCCGATCTGCGCGCAGCTGCCCACGGTGGCCCAGGTATCGACCATCGTGCCCTCGTCCACATGGGCGCCAAGGTTGACGAAGGACGGCATCAGCACCACGCCGGGCGCGATATAGGCGGATTTGCGCACCACGCAATTGGGCACCGCGCGGAAGCCCGCGGCGCGCCATTCAGCCTCCCCCCAGCCGTTGAACTTGCTGTCCACCTTGTCCCACCAGCCGCCGGCCTGCGGACCGCCGGGGTGGATTTCCATGTCCTTGATGCGAAAGCCCAGAAGCACCGCCTTCTTGGCCCATTGGTTGACATGCCATTCGCCGTTTTCCTGCCGTTCGGCCACCCGCAGGCGTCCCGAGTCGAGCGCGTCGAGCGTCGCCTCGATGGCCTCGCGCGTCTCGCCCCCGGTCTTGGGCGTGATGGTGTCGCGCGCCTCCCAGGCGGCTTCGATGGCGGTTTCCAGTTGGGCGTTGGACATCGGCGTTTCCTTCCTGCATCGCTTGGCGTGGCATGGCCTATAGGGCGAGACGCCGACAGGATCAATGCGACGCGATGCGATGCGCGCGCGACCCCGGCGCCCCCGCGCCCCGTCATTCCCCGCCGCGCGCCCCGTCATCCTCCGGCTCGACCGGAGGATCTCTCCGGCACCCGCGCGACGCCCGCCAGCATGCGGCGCGCCCTCAGCCGCGCATCCGCTCGGATTTCGGGTCATACATCGGCCGCAGGCTCGCCTCGGCCCGCACGCGGGCACCCGCCACGTCGATCTCATAGCTTGAGGCCAGCACCTGTTCTGCCGTTTCGCCCTTGCACGGCACGTATCCCATCCCGATGGCCGCGCCGAGGTGATGCCCATACGCCCCCGAGCTCAGATAGCCCACGATCTCGCCATCGCGCAGCACCGGCTCGTTGTGATAGAGCATCGGCTCCGGGTCGGTCAGCCGGAATTGGACCATCCGCCGCTCCAGCCCGGCCTCCTTCTTGCGCAGCACCGCGTCGCGCCCGATAAAACCGGGCTTGGCGGTCCTGACGGCGAATCCCAGCCCCGCCTCCAGCACGTGATCCTCGCAGGTGATGTCATGGCCGAAATGGCGGAACGCCTTCTCGATCCGGCAGCTGTCCATCGCGTGCATCCCGCAGAGCGTCAGCCCGTGATCCGCCCCCGCCTCGCTCAGCACCTCGAAGACATGCCCGGCCATGTCTGCGCTCACGTAGATCTCCCAGCCGAGTTCTCCGACGTAGGACACGCGATGCGCCCGCGCCAGTCCCATGCCGATCTCGATCTGCCGCGCATGCCCGAAGGGATGCGCCTCGTTCGACATGTCATCGGGCGACACCGCGCGCATCAGATCGCGCGCCTTCGGCCCCATGACGGCCAGCACGCCCTCACCGGCGGTGACATCGGTGATGATCGCCTGCCGGTCGCCCAGATGCCGCCGCAGCCACGTCTCGTCCGCCAGCCGCGTCGCGGCGGGGGTGACCACCAGATACGCGGTCTCCGATAGCCGCGTCACCGTCACATCCGCCTCGATCCCGCCGCGCGCGTTCAGAAACTGCGTATAGACGATCCGGCCAGGGGCCACCGCCATATCCGCCCCGCAGACATGGTTGAGAAACGCCTCCGCCTCGGGTCCCTCGACCCGCAGCTTGCCGAAACTCGACATGTCATACATGCCCACACCCTGCCGAATGGCGCGCACCTCGGCCCCGGTGTTGCCGAACCAGTTCTGCCGGCCCCAGCCATAGCGATATTCGCGCTCTTGCCCCTCGCGCGCATACCAGTTCGCCCGCTCCCAGCCCGCCGTCTCGCCCATCACCGCCCCGCGCGTCAGCAATTGCGCATGAAACGGCGTGCGCCGCACACCGCGCGCCGTGGCCTTTTGCCGGTAGGGGAAGTGATCGGCATAGAGCAGGCCCAGCGTCTCCTTCGAACGCTCGAACAGGTAATGCCGGTTCCCCTGAAACGGCTGCATCCGCGCAATATCCACATCGCCCAGGTCAAAGGGCTTCTCGCCATCCTCCATCCATTGCGACAGCGCATGCCCCGCGCCGCCCGCCGACTGGATCCCGATCGAGTTGAACCCGGCGGCCACCCAGACATTGTCCATCTCGGGACACAGCCCCAGATGATAGGCATCATCGGGGGTAAAGCTTTCGGGACCGTTAAAGAACGTGTGAATCCCAGCCTCGGCCAGCATCGGCATCCGGTTGACCGCGGCCTCCAGAATGGGCTCGAAATGGTCGAAATCCTCGGGCAACTGATCGAATTCGAAACTCTCGGGGATGCCGTTCATGCCCCAGGGCTTGGCGTTCGGCTCGAAGGCACCGAGCATCATTTTCCCGGCATCCTCCTTGTAATAGGCGCATTCATCCGGCACCCGCAGCACGGGTAGCTGCGACAGCCCGGCAATCGGCTCGGACACGATATAGAAATGCTCGCAGGCATGCAGCGGCACGTTGGTGCCCGCCATGCGCCCCACCTCATGCCCCCACATGCCCGCACAATTGACGATCATCTCGCAGGCGATATGACCCTCGGCACCATCCTCTCCGCGCCAGTCCACGCCCGTGACGCGGCGGCCCGTCCGCGCAATGCCGGTGACCTTCACCCGCTCGGCCACCTTCGCGCCGCGCCCCCGCGCCCCCTTGGCCAGCGCCAGCGCGATATTCGCCGGGTCCGCCTGCCCGTCGGTGGGCAGCCAGACGCCCCCGGTCACGCCCTCGATATTGAGATGCGGATAGCGCGCGCCGATCTCGGCGGGCGACAACTCCTCCACCGGCACGCCGAAGGCCCGCGCCATCGCCGCGCTGCGCTTGAGCTCCTCCAGCCGCTCGCCGGTCAGCGCCGCCGAGATCGAGCCCACCTGCCGGAACCCCGTGGCAATGCCGGTCTCGGCCTCGAGCCCGGTATAAAGCTCGGCTGAGTAGCGCGCGAGCCGGGTCATATTGGCACTCGCGCGCAACTGCCCGATGAGGCCTGCGGCGTGCCAGGTGGTGCCCGAGGTCAGCGCCTTGCGCTCCAGCAGCACCACGTCGGACCAGCCCAGCTTGGTCAGGTGATAGGCCACCGAGCAGCCCACGACGCCGCCGCCGATGATGACCACGCGGGCCCGGTTTGGAAGATCGGTCATGTCTCGCCTCTTGCAAGCGTTGCGCATTGGGTATTTTTGCCAAGAAGAAACAGCGGGTCAGACAATCTCGTGCCCCGCCTCGCGGATGCGGCGCGCCAGTTCCGCGATGTGATCGGGGCCGATCTCGCAGCAGCCGCCGACGATGGTGGCGCCCGCGTCGATCCAGCCCATGACGGTCGCGGCATAGGTGCCGGGGGAGAGATCGGTCCGCTGTTCGAGCGCATCGACGGTGGGGGCCGCGCCCAGAAACCCCTCGCTGATCCGGGTAAACCCGTTGGCATAGGCCCCGAAGGGCAGGCCGAAATCCGCAATATGCGGCAGCCCCTGCGTGATCGCCTCGGGCGGTGAGCAGTTAAGCAGGATCGCATCGGGCGTGAACTCGGCCAGCAGCGGCGCGAGATCGCCGAGCGGCTCGCCCGAGCGCAGCCGCGTGCCGTCCTCGTCCATCACCGAGACCGCGAGCCAGAGCGGTACGCCCGCCGCCCGCGCCGCCAGACAGGCACCGCGCGCCTGATCGACCGAACACATGGTCTCGAACAGCAGCAGATCGACGCGGGGCGCGATGGCCGCCACCGGCTCGGCATAGATCAAGGCCGCCTCCGCCGCAGCCGGACACAGGTCCGGGCGGTAGGATTGCACCAGCGGCCCCACCGCGCCCGCCACCCGGCCCCCGCCATGCGCATCGCGCGCGGCGATGGCGGCGCTGACGGCCACATCGGCGAGATGCCCGACCCGATCCTCCAGCCCCACCCGCGCCAGCCGGTCGCGCAGCACCGCATAGGTGTTGGTGGTGGCCACCGTGGCGCCTGCGGCGAAATAGGCGTCATGCACGTCCCGCACGATCTGCGGGTGATCCATCATCACCTGCGTCGACCACAGCGGCGTCGCCCGGTCGCCCGAGCGTTTGACAAGTTCCTGTCCGATGGAGCCGTCCAGAAGGGTAATGGCGGTCATGTATCTGTCTCCGGGGGCAAGAGGATGAGCTTGCCGGCATGGGTCTTGGTCTGGAACTCCGCCTGCGCGCGGGCGATGTCGCGCAAGGGATAGGTGGCGCTGATCCGGGGCCGCACCTCTCCGGCGCGGACCATCTCCATCAGCCGGGCAAAGACGCGCGGCGGCTGATAGGTGCAGCCGTGAAGCGTGATGTCGCGCAGGTAGATGCGGCGCAGGTCGGCCGCTATCATCGGCCCGGCGATGGCCCCCGCCACGGCATAGTGCCCGCCGGGGCGCAGCGCGTCGATCAGCGCGGCCACGCCCGGCCCGCCCACGAGGTCGATCACCGCGTGATAGCGGTCGCGGGGCAGGGGGGCGTCGCGCGCGATCACCTCCGCCGCGCCCTCTTCCATGACGGTCGCGGCCTTCGACGGTGCGGCGATACCCGTCACCCGCGCGCCCATGCTCGCGGCCAGCTGCACCGCCGCCAGGCCGACATTGCCCGACGCCCCGGTAATGAGCACCTCCTGCCCCGTCGCGACGCCCGCGCGATCGAGCAGCCCCATCGCGGTGCCGAAACCGCAGGGGATGGCGGCGATCTCGATATCCGACAGCGGCGCATCGGTCACATCGTGCAGGTCGTCGGCCTTCATCAGGCAGTATTCGGCAAAGGCTCCGTCGATCTCCGAGCCCAAGGCCACGAACCCCACCGGGTTGTCGGGCGTGGGCCGGGGGATGTTGATCGGGCAGGTCACCCGCGCACCGAGCGCGGGCGCGGTCACGCCCGGCCCCTGCGCCACCACCTCGCCACACAGGTCACCGCCCTGAATGAGCGGGAAGCGCAGCGCGCCCGACCAGCCCCCGGCCTCGACCCCGTCACCGGTCTCGCCCGTGGCCCCCGTCACCTCCGCCGCGTACCAGCCCTCGCGGGTGTTGATATCGGTGTTGTTGACCCCCGCCGCCCGCACACGCACCAGCACCTCGCCCGCACCGGGGCGCGGCACGGGGATATCCTCGCGCCAGACCAGCGCCTCCGGCCCGCCGTGGCGGGTGAGGTGGATGCCGGACATGGTGGCGGGCAACGTGGTCAAGCCCGCAGCCTTTCGTTTTCCGGGTCCCAGAGCGGCGCGTCGGGCTGCACCGTGGCCGGGAACCGCTCGCCGTAGATTTCGACCTCCAGCTTTGTCCCCGGCACCGCCAGATCGGCACGCAGCATGGCCAGCGCCACCGAGGCCCCCACGCGGTAGCCCCAGGCCCCGCTCGTGGTCTCGCCCACGATCTCGCCCCCGTGCCAGAGCGTCGACATGTAGGGCGCATCCGCCGCCCCCGCCTCCACGATCAGCGGCGCAAACCGCTTCGCCACCCCGCGCTGTTTCTCGGCCAGGACCGCCGCCTTGCCCGGAAACTCCTGCGGCTTGTCGAGCCTGACGAACCTCTCCAGCCCGCCCTCGAGCAGCGAGTAATCGGTGGAAAGATCGCCCTTCCACGCGCGATAGCCCTTTTCGATACGCAGGGAATTCAGCGCCCACATGCCGAAGGGTTTCGCCCCCGCCGCCGTCACCGCATCCCAGATCACCGGCACCTCCGCCGCCGGGCAATGGATTTCCCAGCCCAGTTCCCCGGCAAAGGACACCCGGATCAGCACGCAGCCGACACCGCAGACGCTTGTATCCTGCACGCTCAACCAGGGCAGCGACAGGTCCGCATCCGTGAGCGGCCCGAGGATGTCGCGCGCCGCAGGCCCGGTGACCAGAAGGCAATCATACCGGTCGCTCCGGTCGGTCAGCGTCACCCCCTCGGGCAGGCCGCGCGCCAGCACGTCGCGGTCATGCCATTGCGCCGCCCCGGCGGTGATCAGCCAGATCTCGTCGTCCGAGCGCGGGATCACCGACATCTCGGTCAGGATGCGCCCCCGGTCGTCGCCGAAATAGGCGAGGCCAATCCGCCCCGGCTGCGGCAGGCGCAGGCTCAAGGGATCGCGCTGGTGCAGCTTGGCCAGGCGCGTGACGCCGCCCTCGGCGCGCACCGCCAGCGCCGCCGCGTGCGTCGCGTTGCCGAGGACGACCGCGCCCCGGGAAGCGAAGGTCCCGGCGCCCCAGTAGAACTGGTCGGTGTCGCCGGTGATGACGTCGACATCCTCGACGCGACAGCCGACCT
>CAJXKX010000091.1 GCA_913055965.1 uncultured Roseovarius sp. | reverse complement strand
CGCGATCACGGGATTCGGGGTGCTGGGGCCGTTCAGCCCGATCCACGCGCTGTCGGTTGCGACGCTGGCGGGGCTGGTGATCGGGGTGCGCGCAGCGATCCGCAGGGATGCGCGGGCGCACCGTGCGGCGATGACGCAGCTGAGCCTCGCGCTGGTCCTGGCGGGGCTTTTCACTTTCGTGCCGGGGCGCCTCATGCACGCGGTGGTGATGGATGGGAGCGGGTGGACCGGCTTTGCGGCAGCGGCGACCGTCGCGGCGGTCGCGGCGGGGCTGCCGCTGGCCTGGCGGCGCAGGCGCGGGGCCTGATTCGCGGGGCGTTCCGCGCCATTGCCCGCCTCCGCGCCCGCGGGCCCGCGGCCCCTGTTCACCGGCGGAAACACGCCCGCGCGTCCGGATTCGCCCGCGTGTGCGGTGCCGAAGCCGTGATCGGGCCGCGACGGGGGGTGACTTGATTGGCCGGAGAGGCAAGACTTGTGCTATCCTCGGTTGATTGCCGAGTAACCGGATTGAATTGAAGGGAGACGGGAAATGGGTTCGAAGCATTTTGTCATGGCGGCGCTGATGACCGGCGTCGCCGCCATGCCCGGCACGCGGGCAGCCGCGGATTTCGCGGACGGGCTGGTGGGCGGGCTCGTGGGGGGCGCGGTGAGCGGGATCATCGTCAACGAGAGCGCCAAGGCGCGCGAGCGCAAGCGCACGACCACCACGACCCAGACCTATCGCGCGCCCTCGATCTCGAGCCAGCAGGTGCGCGAGGAGCAAACCGCGCTCAACTATTTCGGCTTTCCGGCGGGCACGCCCGACGGTGTGCGGGGCCGCAACACGCGCAACGCGGTGTCGCAGTTCCAGGCGCATATGGGCTATCCGGTGACCGGCAGCCTGCAGGAATACGAGCGGCAGTTCCTGATCTCGTCCTATTACCGGGCGCAATCGGGCGGGGCGGCCACGGCGCAGCTCGTGGCGCAGACCGGGCAGGGCACGCGCGGCCTGCTGCATGCCTATCGCGACGAGGCGTTGGGCCTTCAGCGCCAGCAGCAGGGGCAGTCGGGCGTGATGGCGTCGGTTCCGCAGGAGGCGCAGGTGCCGCAGCAGGGACAGGCGCAATCGGCCTCGGCCGCGGCGTCGGGCGGGCTCGCGCTGCCCAATCTCATGGCCTCGGGCGGTGACGGGCCGTCGCTCGCATCGCATTGCAACCAGGTCAGCCTTGTGACCAGCAGCAATGGCGGCTTTGTCACCGCCGCGTCGATGCAGGATCCGCGCTTTGCGCTCAACGAGCAGTTCTGCCTCGCGCGGACCTATGCCATCGCCGAGGGCGAGAGCATGGCCGCCTCGCTGCAGGGGATCACGCCCGACACGCTGGAGGAGCAGTGCCGCGCCTTCGGCCCGGCGATGCGCGATCACGTCGCGGCGCTGTCGCTCGACGAGCGCGCGGCGGTGCTTGACGGGGTGCGCGGTTTCGTGCGCCAGACCGGGCAGTCGCCCGCGCAGCTTGCCGGGACGGCGCGCATCTGCCTGTCGGTGGGCTACCGGATCGACAACATGAACGTGGCGCTCGGGTCGGGGCTGCTTCTGGCGGCGCTGGGCGAGGATGCCTATTCGGAGCTGATGGGGCACCACCTGAACGAGGGGTTCGGCACGGCGCGCCGCCCGGAGCTTGCGCGGGAGTGGTTCGCGGCGGCGGTCGAGGCGGTGGAGAACGGGGCCGAACCGGTCTTCGCTCCCGGCGATTCGGGGCGCAACGCGCTGTTGCGCCAGGCGGTGTTCGGGGCGGAGCCGGGCGCTCAGGGCGGGGCGGTGCAGCCGGCCTCGACGCTGCCCACGTTCAACCTCGACTGACGCGGAGAGGGCCACGAAAAACCGGAGGGGCAAGGCGATTTTGCCCCTTCACATTCGAATCCGCATTGCGTATACGCCCCGCAGCCTACCAGGCACGTGCGGTCGTGGCGGAATTGGTAGACGCGCAGCGTTGAGGTCGCTGTGGGGTAACTCCCGTGGAAGTTCGAGTCTTCTCGACCGCACCATTTTCTGCTCTCAGGATGATCGGCAACGGCCCGATTCGGATTTGGACCTGCGAGCGATCGTGACGCGCCCGCAGCGCGATCCAGCGATATGCCGGTAGCTGTCAGTTCCGCTGGAAGTCGGAAATATCCTCGTGACTTCAACGCCATAGGCGGATGGGCCAGGCAATTCTTCCAAACGCCGAAGGATTGGTGGTAGACTTGACATGTTGTTCAGATGCGAAGGCGATGGTCGGCCCATGTCGTTGAAGTTTCCCCCGTTCGGCCCCGATGGCATATCCGTATCTTCCATGAACCGGCGACGTTTTCTTGCGACAAGTGGCGTGGCGGGTGCCGGCGCGATCCTGAACCCTCGTCTTGCGCTGGCGTCGGAAGAAGAGCCCTGCGCCGCCGCGCTGGCGGTTCTGAGGAACGCGGCACGGGAAGCCGAGGACCCGCGCCCCTGGGCGAGGCAGTATGGCCCCCATGCGATCGACCAGTTGCGCGAGCAAGTCGACGAGGCCATGAGAAAGCTGGCCGCGGCGGAGCAGCGGGAGGACGATCTGGAATTGGCGGTCCTCGTCGATGTTCTCTCCACGGTCGGGAGCGCCACGTTCTTCGCCTTGGGCATCGCGAGTGCGGCGAGCCTTGTAACCCTCTCCACCCCGGTGATGCTCGCGGCAGGGACGGTGGTTGGCCTGGGCACGTTCTGGGCTCAGATGGCGACCGATCCGAACAAGAATTCGGGCTCGCTGTGGGAATGGACACAAGCGTCTCAAGCGCCCGGACACTTCATGACCGGTGTTGAGAACCTGCCCAAGGAAGGGTTGTGGATGGTCAGCAACGGCGTTCGCGGCTTTGCCAAGTTCGCGGGGCATGCCCTTGGCTTCATGGGGACGGCGTTTTCGGCGATCGAGGCCTACCAGACCAATCAGGACGAGAACCTCGCGGAAGAGAATGTGCGGCGGCTGCGAGAGCACCTGGCGGGGCTGCAAAGCGAGTTGCGGCAGAGAATGAGCCTGAATTACCTTGCGCAGATGCATGAAGCCGCCGCCAAGGCCCTGCTCGAGGATTTCAGGAACGGCGATGCAAGCTGCAACAATGGTCTTATCATGCGGAACCCGAGCGCCACGGATGGTCTCATCCTGCCCGATGACCGCGACGGTGGCAGCTTCGAAAGCGTCCCGTCCTCGCCGGTTACGGATGGCCCGGTCCTCAAGGTGGCGCCACCGCGCAATAGCCGCAACAAGTTGATCCGCAATTGAGCCGGGGCCGGTGCGGATGGGGGAACGGGGATGCAGAAGGTTCTTGTGATCGGTCTGATCGGTCTGCCCCTCGTCGGGTTTCTCGCGCTGTTCGGCAATGACATCATGGTGACGTTCATCGAGCGGGAGAACGCGCAGATAGATGCCGAGAACCAGATGCTCGACACGCTGGTGGAGGGATCGGGCTTTCGCGACGGATCGGGCTGGTCGGTGGCCGAATAGCGCCCCCTCCATGCCGCCGGTGCGGAGCGTGGCAGGGGAGACCGGCGGCGCGCCGACCGGCCCGTGCCGCGTCGAGGGGGCAGCGCGGCGCGCCGGATTCGGGGCTTGTATCGGCCCGGTTTTGGCGCACAGTCTGGCGGGCGAGCGACAGCCATGAGGGAGAGCAGGATGGATTTGGGATTGCGGCCCGAGTTCCGGGCGCGTCTGGAGCGCGTCACGGCGATGGTGCGCGACGAGATCGCGCCCGCGGAGGCGGAGTTTCATGCCGAGGTGCCGCGTGGCGGGCGCTGGGTGCTGAGCGAGCGGCAGGTGGAGATACTCGAGGGGCTCAAGGCGCGGGCCCGCGCCGAGGGGCTGTGGAACCTGTGGCTGACCGAGGAGGGCGGGGCCGGGCTGCGGACCGTGGATTACGCCTGGTTCGCCGAAGTCATGGGCCGCAGCCCGCTGGCGCCGGAGGTGTTCAACTGCAACGCGCCCGACACCGGCAACATGGAGGTGTTTCACCGCTACGGAAGCGCGGAGATGCAGGCGCGGTGGCTCAGGCCGCTGATGGAGGGCGAGATCCGCTCGGCCTATCTGATGACCGAGCCCGGCGTGGCAAGCTCCGACGCGACCAACATTGCCATGTCCTGCGTGCGCGACGGCGACGACTACGTGCTCGACGGCGAGAAATGGTGGGCCACCGGCGCGGGCGATCCGCGCTGCGCGGTCTATATCGTGATGGTGCGCACGGGGGGCGAGGATGCCCCGAAGCATCGGCGCCATTCGATGATCGTGGTGCCCGCCGACACGCCCGGCATCGAGGTGCTGCGCGCGATGGAGGTCTACGGCCATGACGACGCGCCGCACGGGCACATGCATATCCGCTTCAGCGGCGTGCGGGTGCCCGCCGACAATATCCTGCTGGGCGAGGGGCGCGGCTTCGAGATCGCGCAGGGGCGGCTGGGGCCGGGGCGCATCCATCATTGCATGCGCGCCATCGGCATGGCCGAGGCGGCGCTGGAGATGATGTGCCGCCGCAGCCTGTCGCGCGAGGCGTTCGGCAAGCCACTGGCGCAGCTGGGTGCGAATTACGACATCATCGCCGAGGCGCGGATGGAAATCGAGCAGGCGCGGCTGTTGTGCCTGAAGGCGGCGTGGATGATGGATCAGGGCGATGCGCGCGCCGCCGCCCCCTGGATACACCAGATCAAGGTGGTGGCGCCGCGCGTGGCGCTGAAGGTCGTGGACGAGGCGGTGCAGATGTTCGGCGCGCAGGGCATCAGCCAGGATGTGCCGCTCTCGGCGATGTGGACGCATCTGCGCACGCTGCGACTGGCCGACGGGCCCGACGCGGTGCACCGGCGGCAGGTGGCGCGGGCGGAATTGCGGCACTACACGCAAGAGAAGGTCTGAGCCGGCATCGGGCGGGGGCGCCGCTCCCGCACCCCCGGGGTATTTGCCCCCAGGAAGAAACCGGGATGCCCGCGCATCGGCGCACAGATCCCCCTGCATCAGAACACCGCCCTCACGATGTGGTGACCGGCCGGGCGGTTACATGCCGCGCGCCCTCTGATTAGCTATGCTGCGAACGCAACCAAAGGAGGGTCGCATGACTGCCGAGTTCAAGATCGAAACCGCCCCCGTGAGCGACGAGGCCGCCGAGGGCGCGGCCAAGGAGATGCTGGACGGGGCCCGCGCCAAGCTGGGCTTCGTGCCGAACATGTATCGCGGCATGGCGATCAACCCGGGACTTCTGAGCACCTATCTGCACGGCTATGCGCATTTCCGCGAGCAGGCCAATTTCACCCCGCCGGAGCAGGAGGTCGTGTTCCTGACCATCTCGCTCGCCAATGGCTGCGATTACTGCACGGCGGCGCATTCGATGCTGGCGGTGAATGTCTCGAAGCTGTCGGAGGCGCATACCCAGGCGCTGCGCGACGGCAAGCCGCTGGACGATGGCAAGCTCGAGGCGCTGCGCCGCTTTACCCACCACATGTGGGAGACGCGCGGCCTGCCCACCGAGGCCGAGGCGGAGGCGTTCAAGGCGGCGGGCTATGGGGATATCCATGTCCTGGAGATCATCCTCGCCATGGCCGTGAAGACGATCAGCAACTACGCCAACCACGTCAATCACACCGATGTTGACGCGGCCTTTGCTCCGTTCGCGGTGGACAAGACCGTCGCGGCGGCCTGAGCCGCGGCCCGGTCAGCGCCCCTGCCCGTCGGGGGCGCAGAACATCTCGTAGAGAACGCCGAGCAGCCGCTCGGCCCGCGCGTCGGCAAGGCTGTAATGGATGGTCTTGCCGTCGCGGCGCGTGCGCACGAGCCCTTCGTGACGCAGGCGCGCGAGTTGCTGCGAGACCGCCGCCTGCCGCGCGCCGAGCAGCGCCTCGAGCTCGGAGACGGATTTCTCTCCGGTCACGAGATAGCACAGGATCATGAGCCGCCCCTCGTGGCCGAGCGCGCGCAGGAATTCCGCGGCGTCGGTCGCGCTGCGCTGCATCTGTGCCATGTCGGCGCTGTCCGGGGCAGTGGTGAGCATGGCCCGACCCTCCTTTGCGCAGTAATCTAGGGCGGTTTTGCGCGCGCGGCAATTGCCAAACCCGTGAACGGGCCGTGCGTGCGGCCTCTTGTCCGGACCGGGCCGCAAGATGCCCGCGAATCGCGCGCACGCCCTTGCAGGGGGTGGGGCGCGCAACTAAGACTCCGTTAGCACGCCGGAGCCAAGGATCGGCGAAACCCAAACGCCCGTGCCGCGCCGGCCGGGCCGCAACAGCAGGCGGGACAGGATGAACGACCCTTTCGAGACTTACATGAACACGCTCGTGCCCATGGTGGTCGAGCAGACCAGCCGCGGCGAGCGCGCCTATGACATCTTTTCGCGGCTGCTGAAGGAACGGATCATCTTTCTCAGCGGGCCGGTGCATGACGGCATGTCGAGCCTGATCGTGGCACAGTTGCTGCATCTGGAGGCGGAGAACCCGTCGAAGGAGATCAGCATGTACATCAACAGCCCCGGCGGCGTGGTGACGAGCGGGCTGTCGATCTACGATACGATGCAGTACATCAAGCCCAAGGTCTCGACGCTGGTGATCGGGCAGGCGGCGAGCATGGGCTCGCTCTTGCTGACGGCGGGTGAGCCGGGAATGCGATTTTCGCTGCCCAACAGCCGGATCATGGTGCACCAGCCCTCGGGCGGCTACCAGGGGCAGGCCACCGATATCATGATCCATGCCAAGGAGACGCAGAAGCTCAAGGACCGGCTCAACGAGATCTACGTGCGCCATACCGGGCAGGATATCGGCACCGTCGAGGCGGCGCTCGAGCGCGACAATTTCATGTCGCCTGAGGAGGCGAAGGACTGGGGCCTGATCGACGAGATCGTCACCAGCCGGATCAAGCCCGGCGACGGCGATGACGCCAAATAAGGCGATGAAGGAAGGGTGATCGCCCGTGCGCGGGCGGTCGCGAAATTCGCATTGTGATGCCTTCCGCCCTGACTTAAGCTGGCGGGACGCACGCGACGAGACGACACGCGCCCGTCCCGCGGAGACGGCGCTGAAAGGAAAGCCATGGCGAACAATTCCGGCGACAGCAAGAACACGCTCTATTGCAGTTTTTGCGGCAAGAGCCAGCACGAGGTGCGCAAGCTGATCGCAGGGCCCACGGTATTCATCTGCGATGAATGCGTTGAACTGTGCATGGACATCATCCGCGAGGAAACCAAGAGCGCGGGGCTCAAGGCGACCGACGGGGTGCCGACGCCGCATGACATCGCCAAGGTGCTCGACGATTACGTGATCGGGCAGGCGATGGCCAAGCGCGTGTTGGCGGTGGCTGTGCACAACCACTACAAGCGGCTCAACAATTCCGGCAAGAGCGATATCGAGCTCAACAAGTCGAACATCCTGCTGATCGGCCCCACCGGCTGCGGCAAGACGCTGTTGGCGCAGACGCTGGCGCGCATCCTGGATGTGCCCTTTACCATGGCCGATGCCACCACTCTCACCGAGGCGGGCTATGTTGGCGAGGATGTCGAGAACATCATCCTCAAGCTGTTGCAGGCCAG
>CAJXKX010000090.1 GCA_913055965.1 uncultured Roseovarius sp. | reverse complement strand
GGCCGTCGGCCTCGGCGGCGCGGGCCGCGCGCTTTTCCTCCGCCGCGGTGATGACCTGGCGGCGCGCCGTGCGGTGGCGTGGGCGGGCGTGTCATGCCGCGGAGTATGCCAAGGCGCGGATCATGTGCGCAAGCCATATCGCTGCCCGCTGCCGCTGCCACGACAGAAAGACGGGCTATTTCTCAGGAACCATAACGCGCCGCCTCACCGCGTCGCCGCCCGATACCACGCGACGACAAGCCGCCGCTCGTCCTCCTCCATGAAGCTCACGTTCGCGGGCGGCATCGCATCGGTGACCCCCGAATGCAGGTAGACCGCGCGCGCCGCGCGGGCGATATCGGCCTCGGTCTCCAGCAGCAGATCCTTGGGCGCGCGGTGGATGCCCGGGTGAAACGGCTCGCGCGCGTGGCACATGGCGCAGCGCCCGGGGATGATCGACGCCACCGCGTCGAACCCCTCCGCCCCGGCAAAGCGGCGTTCGGCGGCGCTCAGCGGGCGCGCCTCGGCAGCCTCGTAATCAACATGCTGCAGCGGCGCGGTCGAGAGCCACATGATCGCGATGAACAGGATCGCCGTGACCGCCCATGTCCACCATTTCATCCCCCCGCCCGCATGCATCGTGTTGAAGAAATGCCGGATCGTCACCCCCATGAGGAACACCAGCGCCGCGATCAGCCAGTTCCACTCGGTCGCAAAGGCCAGCGGGTAGTGGTTGCTCAGCATCAGGAACACCACCGGCAGCGTCAGGTAATTGTTGTGGGTCGAGCGCAGCTTGGCGATGCGCCCGTATTTCGCGTCCGGCACGCGCCCGGCGCGCAGGTCGGCCACCACGATGCGCTGATTGGGCATGATGACGAAGAACACGTTCGCGGTCATGATCGTCGCCGTCACCGCGCCCAGATGCAACAGCGCCGCCCGCCCGGTGAATATCTGGTCATAGCCCCAGCCGAGCGCCACCAGCAGCCCGAACAGCAGCACCATGAGCCACGTGGGCCGCGCCGCCAGCCCCGATCTGCACAGCCGGTCATAGACCAGCCAGCCCACGGTGAGCGACAGCGCCGAAATCGCGATCCCCTGCCACAGCGCCAGGTCGGCCTTGTTCGGGTCGATGAGGTACAATTCGCCCCCCGCCCAGTAGACGATCATCAACAGCGCCGCGCCCGACAGCCAGGTGGCGTAGCTTTCCCACTTGAACCATGTCAGATGCGCGGGCATCGCCTCGGGCGCCACGAGGTACTTGCGGATATGGTAGAACCCGCCGCCATGCACCTGCCATTCCTCGCCATGCGCGCCCGGCGGCAGGTCGTCCGCGCGCCGCAAGCCAAGGTCGAGCGCCACGAAATAAAAGGACGAACCGATCCAGGCGATCGCGGTGACGACATGAAGCCACCGCACCGCGAACCCGGTCCAGTCCCAGATGATCGCCAGATCTTGCATGTTCCGCCTCCCTGCGCATCGTTGCGCGCCCCTTGTGCCACGGGCCGCCATTTCCTTGAATTGAGAAAGGACGCCTAGCTCTTTCAATAAAAGACGAATAATCTGCCGCCATGGCCTATCTGGAGAATATCAGGACCTTCGTGAGGGTCTACGAACTTGGCGGCATGTCCGCCGCCGCCCGCGATCAGCGCATCTCGGCCGCCGTCGCCTCGGCGCGCATCGCCGCGCTCGAGGATCATCTCGGCATACGGCTGTTTCAGCGCACCACCCGCCAGCTCAACCCGACCGAGCAGGGCACGCTCTTCTATCGCGGCGCGTGCAAGATTCTCGAGGCGGTGGACGAGGCCGAGGCCGATGTCTCGGACGTGACGCAGGCCCCGCGCGGCAGCCTGCACATCGCCGCACCGTTGGGCCTCGGGCAGCGGATCATCGCCGGAGCGATTCCCGAGTTTCACGCCCGCTACCCGCTCATCCACATCCGCCTGCGCCTCTCGGACCGCAGGCTCGACCTTGCTGCCGAAGGGCTCGACGCCGCCTTCTTTCTCGGGGTTCCCGAGGATTCCTCGCTCCGCATCCGCAAGATTGCCGACTGCGCGCGCGTGCTCTGCGCCGCGCCCGAATACATCGCGCGCAGAGGCCGCCCCGAGACCAGCGCCAGCCTGAGCGCCGAGCATGATTGCCTCAACCTGCGCTATGCCGGGGCGCGAGAGTTCCAGTGGCCGCTGCAGACCCCCGAGGGCGTGCGCCGGATCACCGTGTCGGGGCCGTTCGAATCCGATCATGGCGACGTGCTGACGCAATGGGCACTCGCCGGGCACGGCATCGTGCTCAAGCCGCTCTTCGAGGTCCACGATCACCTCGCCGCCGGGCGGCTCTGCCGGGTGCTCGAAGCCGAGCCCCCGGTGCCCATTCAGCTTGCCTGCCTCTACGCGCACCGCCGCAGGCAGGACCCCAAGGCGCGGCTGTTCATCGATTTCATGACGCGGCGGATCAGGGAGGCATTGCCTCCGGCATCGTAGGGTGGGATCGTCACGGCCAGGCAAGAACAGGAAACTTCGAAACTCTCTTGTCCGGAATCGTTTCATGATTCCGTTCACCCACGCCCGCTCAAGACCACGAAAGCCCGCCCGCTTCCCCCCTCAGCTTCCCCGATAGGTCGCATACCCGAACGGCGACAGCAGCAGCGGCACATGGTAATGCGCCGCCTCCGACATGCCGAAGCGCAGCGGCACCAGATCGAGGAAACGCGGGCTCTCGGGGGACACGCCGATGGCGTCGAGATACGCTCCGGCGTGGAACACCAGCTCATAGGTGCCGGTGCGAAATTCTTCGCCTGGCAGGATCGGCGCATCCGTGCGCCCGTCGGCATTGGTGATGACGGTTCGCACATGCCTGCGCGCCTCGCCCTCGATCCGGTAGAGGTCGATCTCGAGCCCCGCCGCGGGCAGCCCGCGCGCGGTATCCAGAACATGGGTGGTCAGGTAGCCGGTCATGGGCTTGTCCTCCGGGCAATCCGCCCCCGTTTCTGCCCGGTTTCCACGACAGGGGCCAGACCGGGATGCGAAGACGGTCTTTCTTCGAAAATCGTAAAGTCATCGGCATTCTTCTGCTTTATAAACGAATGCAAGGCGATGCAGCCACCCGAGGACCGGAGAGACCCGACATGACCCGATACCCCCGCGATATGCGCGGCCACGGCGCGCACCCGCCCGATCCGCACTGGCCCGATGGCGCGCGGATCGCGGTGCAGTTCGTGCTCAACTACGAGGAGGGCGGCGAGAATTGCCTGCTCCATGGCGATCCCGCCTCCGAGGCGTTCCTGTCGGACATCCCCGGCGCCGCCCCGTGGCCGGGCGAGCGGCACTGGAACATGGAGTCGATCTACGAATACGGCGCGCGCGCCGGGTTCTGGCGGCTGCACCGGCTGTTTACCGGCGCAGGCATCCCGGTGACGGTCTACGGTGTCGCCACCGCGCTCGCCCGCTCGCCCGAACAGGTCGCCGCGATGCAGGCGGCGGAGTGGGAGATCGCCAGCCACGGGCTGAAATGGATCGAGCATCGCGACATGCCAGAGGACGAGGAGGCGCGCCAGATCGAGGCGGCGATCGCGCTCCACGAGGAGGTGACGGGCGCGTTGCCACAAGGTTGGTACACCGGGCGGTGCAGCATGCGAACCGTGCGGTTGGCGGCGCGAACCGGGAGGTTCGCCTACCTCTCGGACTGCTACGACGACGACCTGCCCTATTGGCGGCGGATCGACGGGCGCGATCAACTGATGATCCCCTACACGCTCGAGGCCAACGACATGCGCTTTGCCGCTTCGCCCGGTTGGGTAACGGGGCGCGACTTTGGCGATTACCTGATCGACACCTTCGACACGCTCTATGCCGAAGGCTGCGCGGGGGCGCCCAAGATGATGAGCGTGGGCCTGCATTGCCGCCTCATCGGACGCCCCGGCAAGATCGCCGGGTTGCGGCGTTTCATCGAGCATGTTCAGGCACATGAGGGGGTCTGGTGCGCGAGGCGCATCGACATTGCCGAGCATTGGGCGCGGGTCCACCCGCCGGTGGATCGCGAGCGTCCGAGCGAGATGGATCGCGCGGCCTTCGTGGCGCGTTTCGGCTCGGTGTTCGAGCATTCGCCCTGGGTGGCCGAGCGCGCCCACGCGCTCGAGTTGGGCCCCGCGCATGACTGCGCTTCGGGCGTGCACAACGCCCTCTGCCGCGCCTTCCGCCGCGCGACCCCCGACGAGCGCCGCGCGGTCCTCAATGCCCATCCCGACCTTGCCGGCAAGCTCGCCGCCGCCGGACGGCTGACACCCGAGAGCACCGCCGAACAGGCGGGCGCGGGGCTTGACCGGCTGACCGATGATGCGCGCGCGGAGTTCCAGAGCCTCAACGCCAAGTATATGGAAAAGCACGGCTTTCCCTTCATCATCGCGGTCCGCGACCATGACACCGCGCAGGTCCGCGGCGCGATGGAGCGGCGTCTCGCCAATGACAGCGAGACCGAGTTCGCCGAGGCCTGCCGACAGGTCGAGCGCATCGCCCTGCACCGGCTGCGGGACATGCTGCCATGATTCCGCTGCCCGTCGCCCCGCTCACCGCCGAGGGCTTCGCCCCTTGGGGCGATGTGATCGAGGCGCGCGGCACGCCCGACCGGCTCATCAATCAGGGGCTTTGCGGGCGGTTTCACGATCTGGCGCGCCTCGATTTCGGCGACGGGCGCGCCGGGCTGAGCCTGTTCGACGCCGAGGCGCGGCACCTGCCGCATGTCGTGGACATGGTCGAGCGGCACCCCGACGGATCGCAGGCGTTCATTCCCGTTTCCGGCGTGCCGTTCCTCGTGATCGTGGCCGAGGATGCGGGTGGCGTGCCGGTGCGCCTGCGCGCCTTCGTCACCGCGCCGGGGCAGTCGGTCAACCTCTTGCGCGGGGTCTGGCACGGGGTTCTGGCACCGCTTGGAAGCAGAGGTCAATTCGTGGTGCTCGACCGGATCGGGGACGGCCCCAACCTGCAAGAGCACTGGTTCGACACGCCCTATGTCATTGACTCCGTGCCGGATTTCCGAGGCACGCCTGCCACGTAGGTCTGCGCCACCGCGCGGTCGTCGCCCATGACCTGAAGGATGAACAGCTCTTCCGACAGCGTCTCGGCCCGCTCCATCCGGAGCGCCATCGTAGGCGTGGCGCGGGCATCGAGCACGACGATATCGGCCTCGCTCCCGGCCTCCAGCGTGCCGATGCGATCCTCCAGCCCCAGCGCCACCGCATTGCCCCGCGTGATCCAGTGAAAGGCGCGCAGCGGGTGCAGGCGCTGCCCCCGAAGCTGCAACACCTTGTAGCCTTCGGCGAGCGTCTGAAGCATCGAATAGCTGGTGCCGCCGCCCACATCGGTGGCGATGGCATTGACGAGCCCCGCCCCGCGCAGCCCCGCCTCGTCGAACAGCCCGCTGCCGAGAAACAGGTTCGAGGTGGGGCAGAACACGGGCCGCGCGCCGGTCTCGCGCATCACGCCGATCTCGCGCGGCGAGAGGTGCAGGCAATGGCCCATCAGGGCCTTTGGCGACAACAGGCCGTAATGCTCGTAAACCCCGAGGTAATCCGGCGCGGCGGGATACAGACTTTCGGTAAAGGCGATCTCGTCATGGTTCTCGGACAGGTGCGTCTGCAGGTAGCATCCGGGATGCTCGGCCACCAAAGCGCCCGTCATTTCAAGCTGTTGGGGACTCGAGGTGATGGCAAAGCGCGGCGTGATCGCATAGAGCGCGCGGCCCTTTCCGTGCCAGCGGTCGATCAATGCCTTGCTGTCGTCATAGCCCGTCTGCGGCGTGTCGCGCAGCCCTTCGGGGGCGTTGCGATCCATCATCACCTTGCCCGCGACGATCCGCATGTCGCGTCGCGCGGCCTCGGCAAAGAGCGCCTCGGCGGAGGTGGCGTGAACGGAGCAATACGCAACGGCGGTGGTGGTGCCATGCGCCGTCAGCTGATCGAGGAACAGCCCCGCCATGCGCGCGGAATGGTCCGGGTCGGCAAAGCGGGTTTCCTCGGGGAAGGTATAGGTGTTGAGCCAGTCGAGAAGCTGCGCCCCCCAGGACGCGATCACCTGCACCTGCGGGAAATGGATATGCGGGTCGATGAAGCCCGCCATCATCAGGTGCGGGCGATGGTCGGTCACCGGCAGGTCCGGCGCCGCAGCGGCGATTTCGGCATAGGTGCCGCGCGCGCGGATCCGGCCTCCGGCGATCCACAGCGCGCCATCCTCGATATAAGTGCAGGCGTCGGTATCCTCGGGTCCCTGAGGCTCGGCGTGAAAGGTCAGGAGGCGTCCGCGCAGGATCTTGTCGGTCATGGTGTTTCCGTCACTTGCGGGCCAGGGCGGGGCGCGCGGCGCGGCTCCCGCCCCCGGCCCGGGTTTCACTCTCTGGCGAGCGGCGGGGCCGCGTCAACCGCCGGATCGGTGGTGGAGCGCACGCCGTCGCGGTGCAGCGCCGGGTAGATCAGCAGGAAGGCGGCGGCGATGAGATAGCCCATGCTGACGCCGCTCGGCTCGGGCCAGTGCAGGCTGGCGGAATGGATGATCCCCACCAGAGACATCGCGCAGGCCGCGAGCGCGAAGCCCCCCGCGTTGCGGAACCGCCCGTCGATCACGCTGGCCACGATCGCCCCCCAGATCAGCCCGGTGAGGATCGCCCCCTGGCTGAGCGCGAGATGCCCCTCGAAATGCGCGCCCTGCTGGAGCAGCGCGGCGGTCAGCGCCGGGTCGCCGAGGTCCGGCAGCCCCTCGACCCCGCTCGCCCCGAGCGCGCCCATGAGCGAACCCCACTTGATCACGAGAAAGGCCGAGACATGCGGCATCATCGCGATGGTGACGGCGGCCATGTGGCCGGGCCTGATCGCGTGGGCGGTGTTGGTGATGAGGCTCAGCGCGACGAAGACCAGCACGGGCGCCGCGGCGGCCACCGGGATGAGGTTGTTGAGAAAGGCCAGCAGCCCGAAGAACGCCGCCACTGGGATCACCACCCCCACGCCGATCACGTAGCCCGCATGCGCCCCCATCCGCTTGTAGGCGGGATGACCGATATAGGCGGTGGTCGGGAAAGGCGAGCCGAACACCGCGCCCAGCATGGTGCCCGCGCCATCGGTCACCTGGCACAGCGCGACGGGGTAGGAATCGCCCGCCGCCTCGGCGCTCTCGACGTTGTTCATGGTCTCGATGAAGTTGTAGATCTGCACCGGCACCAGCACGAGGAACAGTTCCGGATTGGCGAAGAGGTGCCCGATTCCCAGCACGAGATCGCCGAAATAGGGCAGCGGCGGGTAGATGCCGACACCCTCCACGCTGATGGATGCCTTGCCCATGCCGAAGGCCACCACCGTGCCGACGATCAGCGCCAGCAGGCCGGCATTGGCCCAGGAGGCGATCGCCGTCGCCAAGGCCAGCCCGACATGCGCCAGCATCTGCATCAGCACGAGGTTGAGGACCAGGTTCACGACCACCGCCACCACCGCGATCTTGACCGGGGTCGCGGTGTCGCGGGCGGCGAAGAAACCCGGCTGGAACACCTTGACCAGCACGAAGGCCGGCAGCCCGGCGGCATAGGCGACCAGCGCCGCCGCC
>CAJXKX010000089.1 GCA_913055965.1 uncultured Roseovarius sp. | reverse complement strand
TGTGACGACCGGCGAGACGCTGATCGAACAGGACAGCCGGGCGGATACGTTCTACCTCGTCGCGAGCGGGCGCTTTCGCGTGGCGCGCGACGGGCAGGCGATCGCCACCGTGGGGGTGGGCGAGCCGCTGGGCGAACTGGCGTTCTTTTCCGGCGGGCTGCGGACCGCGCGCGTGACCGCGCTGCGCGAGAGCGAGGTGCTGAGCCTGACGCGCGAGGGGTTCGACGCGGTGGCGCGCCATCACCCGGCCCTGCCGCAGGCCATCCTGGCCACCGTCGCCGGGCGGCTCGCCGCCGTCACGGCCAAGGCCCCGGCGCTGTCGCCGATGGCCGGGCTGGTCGTGCCGGTCGGGCCCGTCGCGGGCGGCGAGCCCTTGCCCGAGGCGCTTGTCGACGGGGTGATGCGCGCGGCGCGGGCGCTGGGCGGGCTGAATGTCCATACCGCGGAGACCGCGCCGGGCACCGCCGGGCCCGAGGCGCTGGCCGAGTGGTTCGCGCCGCTCGAACGCGCGGGCGAGCGCCATATCCTGCTGGTGCGCGATGCGCAGGCCACGCCCGACTGGGCGCGCTTTGCCGAGACGCGCAGCGACAGCCGGTTTCGCATCGGACGCCTTGCCGCCGAGCCGCCGGCGCTGCAGCCCGATACGCTGGCGGTAGAGCCGCGCGATCACCTGGTGCTGTGGCGCCCGCATGCCGATACGCCGATCTCGGGAACGCCCGGCTGGCTGGCGGGGCGCGACGTCGAGATGCACCATCACCTGGCGCTCGACGCGCCGGGCGATTTCGCGCGCGTCCTGCGCTTTGCCAGCGACCGGGCGCTGGGCGTGGTGCTGGCGGGGGGCGGTGCCTTCGGCACGGCGCATGTGGGGGCGCTGCGCGCCATGTCGGAGGCCGGGATTCCGGTCGATTACATCGGCGGCACCAGCGTCGGCGCGGCGATGGCGGCGGCTGTCGCGCAGGCGCTTCCGCCCGAGGAAATCATGCGCCGCTGCAACGAGATATTCGTCACGAGCCGGGCGATGAACCGGCTCAACGTGCCGCTCTATTCGGTGCTGGATCACCGCATCTTCGACGCGCAGCTTGCCAAGCATTACGGCACCGGGCTGATCGAGGATCTCGCGATGCCCTATTTCGCGGTCTCGTCCAACCTGTCGTGCAACGACATCCATCTGCACCGCAGCGGCCCGTTGTGGAAGGCGGTGCGCGCCTCGGGGTCGATCCCCGCGCTGCTGCCGCCGGTCCTGACCGGCGAGGGCGAGGTCCTGACCGATGGCGGCCTGCTGGAGAACGTGCCGGTCGAGACGATGCGGCGGGTCAAGGCGGGGCCGAACGTGGTGTTCGATTTCAACCACGGCAGCGGCTGGCGCGTGCAGGCGGATTACGATGCGCTGCCGGGGCGGCTGGGTGCGCTGCGCGGCTTTCTGTTCAAGCGCAGCCGCAAGATGCGGTTCCCGCGCATCCCCTCGATCCTGTCGCGTGCGATGATCATCAATTCGCGGCGCGAGGCTGGGCGCAGGGACATGGGCCGGGATATCCTGGTGCGTCTGCCCACCGCGCCGCGCGCGAATTTCCTCGACTGGACCAAGGGCCAGCAGAATTACGAGATCGGCCATCGCGCGATGGCGGCGGCGCTGGCCGGGACCGATGCCGGTGCCGCCCCCGATGTGCGAATGCGCGAGGCGGCGCGCGCGATGGAAGCGGCGGGCGCGGCGGGCTGAGGCTGGTCCGGCTCAGCGCAGCGCCCGCCCCTTGAGGATCGCGTCGGGGCCGAAGCGGGCGCGGATCGCATCCGTTGCGCGCTCGGCCCCCGCGCGGCGCGGCGCGTCGGGGTCGAGCAGGTCGCCCGCGCGGTCGGCCTCGGCCGCCGCCACGAGATCCGACAGCCCCACCCCGAGGAGCCGCCACGCCGCCCCCTGCGCCGCCTGATCCATGAGCGCGCGCGCCGCGCGGTAGAGCGTGTCGGCAAGCTGCGTGGGCTCGCGGAGGGCGTGCCTGCGGGTGAGGATGCGGTGATCGCTGTGCTTGAGCTTGAGCGTGACCACCCGCCCCGCGACCCCGCGCGCCTTGGCGCGGTCGGCGACCTTTTCGGACAGCCGCCACAGGTGGCCGTCGAGCAGGCCGGGATCGGCGATATCCTCGGCGAAGGTGGTCTCGTTCGAGATCGACTTGACCGGCGCGTTGGCGGTGACGCGGCGCGCATCCTGCCCGCGCGCAAGCTGCCAGAGCCGCTCGCCCATCGCGCCGAACCGCGCGGTGAGGTCGGCCCGCTCCCATCGCAGCAGGTCGGCAAAGCTGCGGATGCCCGCCGCGTGCAGCGCCGTGCGGGTGGCCTCGCCCACGCCCCAGATCAGGCTGACCGGTTGATCGCGCAGGAAATCGGCGGTCTCGGCGCGGCCGATCACCGAAAAGCCCTGCGGCTTGTCGAGATCCGAGGCGATCTTGGCGAGGAACTTGTTGTGGCTCAGGCCGATCGAGCCGGTGACGCCCAGTTCTGCGCGCATCCGGCGGGTGAGGCGCGCGAGCATCACGGCGGGCGGGGCGCCGTGCAGCCGGGCGGTGCCGGTGAGGTCGAGAAACGCCTCGTCGAGCGACAGCGGCTCGACCGAGGGGGTGAGGTCGAGCATCATCGCGCGGATGGCGCGCGACACCTCGGCATAGACCGCCATGCGCGGCCGGATCACCACCGCCTCGGGGCAGAGTTGCAAGGCCTTGAACATCGGCATGGCCGAGCGCACGCCCCGGATGCGGGCGATATAACAGGCGGTCGAGACCACCCCGCGCCGCCCGCCGCCGATGATGACGGGCTTGTGCGCGAGGTCGGGGTTGTCGCGTTTCTCGACGCTGGCATAGAAGGCGTCGCAATCCATGTGCGCGATGGAGAGGTCCCGCAATTCGGGATGCGCCACGACGCGCGGGCCGCCGCAGGCGGGGCAGCGCGGGGGGCGCTCGAACATGTGCAGGCAATCGCGGCAGAGGCTGGGCATGATGGGGGCAGTCTACCGGAGGCCGCGGCGGGCCCGCAACAGCGGCGGCGCGGGGGGTGGGCGGCGCGAACCGCAAGGTTCGGCGCACGAGACGGATGTTCGGCGGGCGCGATTCTCATTAATCTGATTGAATAACGCTCTATGTGAAGGCGATGGCATCTCGGACGGTCTGATCAGAGGGAGAAAACACCATGCCGCCCCCAACACCCGACAACAGGGAAATGACCGCGGCGCTGTCTGATCTGACGGCTTGGTTGATCCAGCAGGGTCTTGAGAACACGCCCGTCGAGACTTGGCTAGGGGCGTGCTGCACCCGGCTCGTCGCGGCGGGAATACCCTTGCAACGCGTCAGCATCTCATTGCGCGCCCATCATCCTGAGATTGGCACCATGGCATTTCGCTGGACTCGCGACGGCGGAAACGAACGAGAGAATTTTGAGCGTACTACAGAGGCACCGGAGGAGTATCTGCAAAGTCCCATCTACTACCTTTTGAGCAACAGCACCGAGGAGATCAGGCAAAAACTGACCGTAGCGGACCCTGAATTGAACTTCCCGATCTTCAATCTGTTTCGTGAGCGTGGTTCGACAGACTACTTTGCCACGAAGAGAATGTTTCTTCGAAAGGACAACGCGGCCCCTGTGGACCCGATGCAAACCGAAGAGGGCGTAGTCGTTTCCCTGACCACAGATGCGCCGGATGGCTTTACCGACGACCATCTCGATGGTTTTCGCCAGCTGTTACCGCCGCTTTGTGTGACAATGAAATGTGCGGCAAACCGTTTGATGGCCGAAGACATCACCGCCGCATACCTGGGTCGTGACGCAAGCAAGAGAGTCCTCTCCGGCGATATCAGCCGTGGGTCCACTCAAACGATCCCGGCGGTGATCTGGTATTTCGATCTGAAGGGCTTTACCAAGATGTCGGAAACCTTGCCCGGTCCCGCGATCATCGACATGCTCAATGACTATTTTGCAGAGGCTGTAGAGGTCGTCGAACGCCACGGCGGGAACGTGCTGAAATTCATGGGTGACGGGATGCTGGCCATTTTCGACATGGATCAGATTCCTGATGCGCGGCGCGTTGCAATCGAGGCTGCTTTGGAACTGCGCGATGCGTTCATTCCCCTGAACGACCGGCGGAAAGCGGCCGGTTTGACCGTCACCGAGTTTACTCTGGCGCTACATGCCGGTGATGTCCTCTATGGAAATATCGGTGGCAGGAACCGGCTTGATTTCACTGTGATCGGTCCAGCGGTCAATACGACCTCCCGCATTCTGGGCATGTGCAGTGCCGTCGATCAGGCCATCGTTATTTCCGCCAAGGTTGCAGCGCCATTGCTTGAGAGCATTCCCGATCTGGTTTCACTCGGCCAGTATCGCCTTCGCGGTGTTCGCGACCGCCAGGAACTCTTTACACTGGATTAGGCTTGGGCTTGTTCTTGCGCTGATGTCTGTGCGTGGTTGCGACCCGGCATTCGCTGCGAGTGGCCTGAACGGCGGGTACCGGGAAGCAAGCGTAGGGTGGGCAGGTCTGCCCACCGTTTCGGCGGGAGGGCGCGCCCTTGCCGCCGACCTGCCGCGCTTTCAAACCCTTTGCCCATGCCGCGAAATATCTTCGCCGCCCATGGTGGGCAATATTGCCCACCCTACACCCCCCTTCACTCCCGCGCCCTCTCCGCGCCCTCGTCGATGGCGGCGCGGAGTTTCTTTTCCAGCGCCACGCGCTTGCTTTCGGTGTGGAATTTCAGGCCGAACATGTCCTTGACGTAGAAGGTATCCACCACCTGTTCGCCATAGGTCGCGATCACCGCCGAGGCGATGTAGACATTGGCCGAGGCCAGCGTGCGCGTCAGGTCGTAGAGCAGGCCGGGGCGGTCGCGGGTGTCGACTTCGATGATCGTGTAGATTTCCGAGCCGTCATTGTCGAAGGTGATATGCGTGGGCACGCGGAAGGCGCGTTCGCGCTTGCGCAGCTTGTCGCGGGGCCGGATCGCGTCGCGCGGCACGACCTCGCCCCTGAGCGTCTTCTGGATCATCTGCCGCAGGCGGGACAGGCGGCTTTCCTCGAAGGGGCGACCATCGGCATCCTGGATCCAGAACACGGCGGTGGCGAAGCCGTCCTTGGAGGTATAGGTGCGCGCATCGACCACGTTCGCGCCCACGAGGGCCAGCGCACCGGCGAGGCGCGAGAAGATGCCGGGGTGATCGGCCAGCGCGAAACAGGCGCGGGTCGCGTCGCGGTCGGCATCGATGGCGAGGTCGATGGCGATGTCGTCGGCGTCGAGGTCGCGCAGCAGCCGGGCAAAGACCACATGGGCCGTGACGTGCAGCCCCTGCCAGTAGGGGGCGTAATGGCGCGCGGTCTCGGTCTTGAGATCGCGCGCGTCCCAGTCGGCGAGCGCCTCGCGCAGGTTGCGCTTGGCGTCGGCGCCGCGCTGTTCGCGGGTGATCGCCTCCATCCCGTCCTCGAGCACGCGGCGCGTCTGGCGGTAGAGCGCGCGCAGGAGCGACGCCTTCCAGTTGTTCCAGGTGCCTGGGCCCACGCCGCGGATGTCGCAGACGGTGAGCAGCAGGAGCAGGTCGAGCCGCTCGCGGCTCTGCACCGCCTTGGCGAAGTCGCGCACGGTGCGCGGATCGGCGATGTCGCGTTTCTGGGCGGTGTCGGACATCAGCAGGTGATGGCGCACCAGCCATTCGACGCTCTCGACCTCGCGCGGCCTGAGCCCCAGCCGCGGCCCCACCTTGCGCGCGATCCGCGCGCCGAGGATCGAGTGATCCTCGTCGCGCCCCTTGCCGATATCGTGCAGGAGCAGCGCCACGTAGAGCACCCGGCGGTTGATCCCCTCCTTGAGGATCGAGGACGAGACCGGCAATTCCTCGATCAGTTCGCGCCGCTCGATCCGGGCGAGATGCGAGATGCACTGGATGATGTGTTCGTCCACCGTGTAGTGGTGATACATGTTGAACTGCATCATCGCGCGGACCGGCTCGAACTCGGGCAGGAAGGCCGAGAGCACGCCAAGTTCGTTCATCCGCCGGAGCGCGCGCTCGGGGTTGCCGTGTTTCAGGAGCAGGTCGAGAAACAACTTCTGCGCGCGGGCGTCGTTGCGAAAGCCCTCGTCGATCAGCCCGAGATGGCTGGTCACGAACAGCATCGCTTCGGGATGGATCAGCAGCCCGGTGCGCAGCCCTTCCTCGAAGAGGCGCAGCAGGTTGAGCGGGTCGGAGAGGAAATCCGCCTCGTCGGCGATGGCGAGGCGACCGTTGACCTCCTTGTAGCCCGGGCGCAGCTTCTTGCGGCGCTTGAGCAGGCGCTGCAGCAGCGGCTCGGATTTCTGCTGCGCGGCCTCGAGCTTGGTGAGGAAGATGCGCGTGAGATCGCCCACGGCGGTGGCATGGCGGAAGTAATCCTGCATGAAGATTTCCACGCCGCGCCGACCGCCGCGGTCGGCATAGCCCATGCGCCCGGCCACCTCGACCTGCATGTCGAAGGTCAGCTGATCGTTGGCGCGCCCCGCGATCAGGTGCAGGTGGCAGCGCACCGCCCAGAGAAAATTCTCGGCGCGGATGAAGGTGCCGAACTCTTCGGCGGTGAAGGTGCCGAGCGCCACGAGCTCGCCCACGTCGCGGACATGGTGGATATACTTGGAAATCCAGAACAGCGATTGCAGGTCGCGCAGGCCGCCCTTGCCCTCCTTGACGTTGGGCTCGACCATGTAGCGCTCGCCCTGCTTCTCGTGGCGGCTGTCGCGCTCGGCGAGCTTGGCCTCGGTGAATTCGCGCTCGGTGCCGGTGAACAGTTCGTCGCGCAGCCGGGCATCGAGCCGCGCGGCGAGGTCGGCATCGCCGCCGAGAAAGCGGTTCTCCAGCAGCGCGGTTCGGATGGTGAAATCCTGCGCCCCGAGGCGCAGGCAGTCGCGCACGGTGCGGCTGGCGTGGCCCACCTTGAGCCGCAGGTCCCACAGGATGTAGAGCATCGACTCGATCACGCTCTCGGCCCAGGGGGTGATCTTGTATGGCGTCAGGAACAGCAGATCGACATCCGACTGCGGGGCCATTTCGCCACGTCCATAGCCGCCGACCGCAAAGACGGTGATCCGTTCCGCTTCGGTCGGGTTGGCAAGGGGATGGATGTGGCTGGTGACGACATCCAGCGCGGTCAGGATCACGCAATCGGTCAGCCAGCTATAGGCCCGCACCGTCGGGCGCGAGTCGAAGGGGCGTTCCGCCAGCCCGGCGGCGATCACGGCCCGCCCGTGTTTGAGCTGATCCGACAGGATGCTTACGACGGCGTTACGTATCTCGCTGGTGTTGCCGTCGGCCTGCCTGGCCGCGGACTCGATCCGTTTTGCGACTGCGGCGCTGTCGAAGATCTCGGATGCCGGGCAGATCAGGTCATCCGGCTGCGGGATCATGTCTTTCATGCTGTTCCCTTATCGGGGCCGCGTGAGCGATCAGAAGCCCGCGCCGCCAAAGCTCTTGGGGGCGGGATCGATCACGGCGACCTGATTGTTGCGGATCGTGGCCACGGCCAGACCTCGGTCTGTGCTGTTGTCCTGACGGAACCGGAAC
>CAJXKX010000088.1 GCA_913055965.1 uncultured Roseovarius sp. | reverse complement strand
CTTTCGCCTCACCCGCCGCTTCAACGCGGCGATGACCGAGGACGGCTACCGCCGCCTGCGCCGCTTCGCGCAGGAGGCGGGGCTCGACGAGGGCGAGGCGCTGTCCTTCCTGTTCGAGAATTTCGACAGTGTGATCGACGAGGACACCTTTGCGCACCGGCTCCGGCTCTTCAATTCGGAACTGGACGCGCGCAAACGCTGAGGCAAGGGAGAGGGAGGCCCGGCCATGACCTGGATGACCGACGAGCACCGGATGCTCACCGAGATGACGGCGAAATTCATCACCGACGAATGGCGCCCGCATTTCGAGCGCTGGCGCAAGGCCGGGATCATGGATCGCGAGACCTGGCAGCAGGCGGGCGAGCTGGGCCTTCTGTGCCCCTCCATCCCCGAGGAATACGGCGGCGCGGGCGGCGATTTCGGGCACGAGGCAGTGATCTGCATCGAGCAGAGCCGCGCCAACCTCGCCAGCTGGGGCAACCCCATCCATTCCGGCATCGTGGCGCATTACATCCTCGCCTATGGCAGCGAAGAGCAGAAACGGACGTGGCTGCCGAAAATGGTCTCGGGCGAGATGGTGGGCGCGCTCGCCATGACCGAGCCCGCGGCCGGATCGGACGTGCAGGGCATCAAGACCCGCGCGGTGCGCGACGGCAACGCCTACCGCCTCTCCGGGCAGAAGACCTTCATCACCAACGGCCAGCACGCCGACCTGATCATCGTCGCGGCCAAGACCGACCCCAAGGAAGGGGCGAAGGGCATCTCTCTTGTTGTCGTGGAAACCGACGCCGCCGAGGGATTCTCGCGCGGGCGCAACCTCGAAAAGGTCGGGCTGCATGCGGGCGACACGTCGGAACTGTTCTTCGACAACGTGGAAATCCCGCCAGAAAACATCCTTGGGCAAGAGGAGGGGCGCGGATTCTACCAGATGATGGAGCAGTTGCCGCAGGAGCGGCTGATCATCGCCTGCGGCGCGCAAGGCGCGATGGAGGGCGCGGTGGAGCGCACGATTTCATATGCCAAGGAGCGTCAGGCGTTCGGCGGGCCGATCCTGCAATTCCAGAACACCCGATTCAAGCTGGCCGAATGCCAGACCAAGACCGCCGTCTGCCGCGCCTTCATGGACGCGTGCATCGCCGAGCACCTGCGCGGCGAGTTGAGCGTGGAAAAGGCGGCGATGGCGAAATACTGGCTGACGGATGCGCAGGGCGAGGTGCTCGACGAGTGCCTGCAGCTGCATGGCGGCTATGGCTATATGCAGGAATACGACATCGCCGAAATGTGGGCCGATGCCCGCGTGCAGCGCATCTATGGCGGCACCAACGAGATCATGAAAGAGCTGATCGCGAGGGCGCTGTGAGGGTCGGGGCGGTGGCGCATCCGGCACGGGTCGAGCCGGGGGTTTCACACCCCCGGACCCCCGTGGAGTATTTCGGGCAAGATGAACGGGGCAGGTCCACCCTGCCCGGCGCGCGGGCCAACTGGCATCAGGGGCCGGAGCAGGGCTTCACCTTGCGCGGTCATCGGCTCTCCAGCCTGTACCGCATCACCGATCAAACCGCATCGGGGTTAAGGCCGGGTAAATTCCATCCGGCTTCATCTTGTCCAAAATACTCAAACCCAACACCGCAACCGGGAGCTACGTCATGACCATCAAACTCCACTGCTTCGGCGAGAGCGGCAATGCCTACAAGGCGGCGCTGGCGCTGGAGCTTTCCGGCCTCGACTGGGAGCCGGTCTTCGTCGATTTCTTCGGCGGCGCGACGCGGGGGGCGGAGTTCCGTCACCTCAACGTGATGGGCGAGGTGCCGGTGCTGGTGGATGGCGACCTGACCTTGACGCAATCGGGCGTCATGCAGATGTATGTCACCGAAAAGACGGGGAAATTCGGCGGTGAGACGCCGCAGGAGGCGCGCGAGGTGATGCGCTGGGTGCTCTGGGACAACCACAAGCTCAGCGGCCAGGCCGGGATGACGCGGTTCCTGATGAATTTCCTGCCTGAAGAGAAACGACCGCAAGAGGTGATCGCCTTCATGCAGGGCCGCCTCAAGGCCGCCTATGCCGCGCTCGACGCGCATCTGGGGGGCCGCGACTGGATCGTGGGCGACGCGCCCAGCAATGCCGATCTGAGCTGCTGCGGCTACCTCTTCTACCCCGAGCCCTTCGGTTTCGACCGCGAGGGCTGGGCCAATATCGACCGCTGGCTCGGCAATATCGAGGCCCTGCCCGGCTGGAAACACCCCTATGACCTGATGCCCGGCAGCCCCGCTGACCGCGCCTGACAAAGGAGACCGACATGTCCGACGCCTATATCTACGACGCCGTGCGCAGCCCCCGCGGCAAGGGCCGCAAGGATGGCAGCCTGCACGAGGTGACCGCCGCGCGGCTCTCGGCGCAGGTGCTCAACGCGATCCGCGAGCGCAGCGGGCTCGAGGGTCACGCCGTCGAGGACGTGATCTGGGGCAATGCCACGCAGGTGATGGAGCAGGGCGGCTGTCTGGCCCGCACCGCCGTGCTGGCCTCGGACCTCGACGAGCGTATCCCCGGCCTCTCGATCAACCGTTTCTGCGCGTCCGGCATGGAGGCGGTGAACCTCGCCGCCAACCAGGTGCGCGCGGGCGCGGGTGACGGCTATATCGCCGGGGGCGTCGAAATGATGGGCCGCGTCGCCATGGGCAGCGACGGCGCGGCCATTGCCGTCGATCCGTCGATTGCCATGAAGACCTATTTCGTGCCGCAGGGCATTTCGGCCGATATCATCGCCACGGAATACGGCTTCTCCCGCGACGATGCCGACGCATTGGCCGTCGAATCGCAGCGCCGCGCCGCCGCCGCCTGGGAGGACCGCCGCTTCGACCGTTCGGTGATCGAGGTCAGGGATCAGAACGGCCTGACCATCCTCGACCGTGACGAATACATGCGTCCCGGCACCGACATGCAGTCGCTCGGCGCGTTGAAACCAAGCTTCAAGGACATGGGCGAGGTGATGCCGGGCTTCGACGCCGTGGCCAAGCTGAAATACCCTCACCTTGAAGCGATCAACCATATTCATCACGCGGGCAACTCGTCCGGTATCGTCGATGGCGCGGCCGGTGTGCTCGTGGGCAGCAAGGCGTTCGGCGAGAAATGGGGCCTGACGCCGCGCGCCCGCATCCGCCAGACCACCAAGATCGGCACCGATCCGACGATCATGCTCACCGGCCCGGTGCCCGCCACCGAAAAGGCGCTGAAAGACAGCGGCATGGCGATCTCCGATATCGACCTCTTCGAGGTGAACGAGGCGTTCTCCTCGGTGGTGCTGCGCTTCATGCAGGCCTTCGACGTCGATCATTCCCGCGTCAACGTCAATGGCGGGGCCATCGCCATGGGCCACCCGCTGGGCGCCACCGGCGCGATCATCATCGGCACGCTTCTCGATGAGCTGGAGCGCAGCGGCAAGGGCACGGGCCTTGCCACGCTTTGCGTCGCCTCCGGCATGGGCGCGGCCACCATCATCGAACGCGTGTAAGGGGAGACAAGGCAAATGACCGATTTCACCATGGAAAAGCACGCCGACGGCGTCGCGATCATCACCTGGGACGTGCCCGGCAAATCCATGAACGTCATGACGATGGAGGCCTGGCCGCTCTTGGACAGCCTGATCGACGACGCGCTCGCCGATGACGCGGTCAAGGGCATCGTCATCACCTCGGGCAAGGAGGGCAGCTTCGCGGGCGGGATGGACCTCAACGTCATCGCCCGGATGAAGGAGATGGCGGGGGACGATCCCGCGCGCGGCCTGATGGACGGGCTGATGGACATGCACCGCATCCTGCGCAAGATCGAGCGCGCGGGCATGGACGACAAGAACAAGGGCGGCAAGCCCATCGCCGCCGCCCTGCCGGGCACCGCGCTCGGCATCGGGCTGGAAATCCCGCTCGCCTGCCACCGGATCTTCGCCGCCGACAACCCCAAGGCCAAGATCGGCCTGCCCGAGATCATGGTCGGCATCTTTCCCGGCGCGGGCGGCACCACGCGGCTCACGCGCAAGCTGGGGGCGATGGGGGCCTCGCCGCTCTTGCTCGAGGGCAAGCTGAACGACCCCAAGAAAGCCAAATCCGCCGGGGTGGTGGACGAGGTCGTGCCTGCGGATGAATTGCTCGACAAGGCGCGCGAATGGGTGCTCTCAAACCCCACTATCGTCAAGCCCTGGGACGAGAAGGGCTACAAGATGCCCGGCGGCGCGCCCTATCACCCGGCGGGTTTCATGACCTTCGTGGGGGCCTCGGCCATGGTCAATGGAAAGACGCAGGGCGCGTTCCCGGCGGCCAAGGCGCTCTTGTCGGCGGTCTACGAGGGCGCGCTCGTGCCGTTTGATACGGCACTCAAGATCGAGGCGCGCTGGTTCACCCATGTGCTGATGGACCCGTCCTCAAGCGCCATGATCCGCTCGCTCTTCATCAACAAGGAGGCGCTGGAGAAAGGCGCGAACCGCCCCGACGCCCCTGATCAGCGCGTCAGGAAACTGGGCGTGCTCGGCGCGGGCATGATGGGTGCGGGCATCACCCTCGTCTCGGCGCAGGCGGGGATGGAGGTCGTGCTCATCGACCAGAGCCAGGAGGCGGCAGACAAGGGCAAATCCTACACCGCCGATTACATGGACAAGGGGATCAAGCGGGGCAAGGCCACCGAGGAGAAGAAGGCCGAGATGCTGGACCGCATCACCGCCACCACCGATTACGCCGCGCTAAAGGGCTGCGACCTGATCATCGAGGCGGTGTTCGAGGACCCCGCCGTCAAGGCCGAGGCCACCAAGAAGGCACTGGCCGAGGTGGATGAGGATTGCATCTTCGCCACCAACACCTCGACCCTGCCGATCACCGACCTGGCAAAGGCCAGCGACGCCCCGCAGGAGTTCATCGGCATCCATTTCTTCTCACCGGTGGAAAAGATGTACCTGGTCGAGATCATCAAGGGGCAGCAGACCGGCCCGCGCGCCGTGGCCAAGGCGCTCGATTACGTCCGGCAGATCCGCAAGACGCCCATCGTGGTGAACGACGCGCGGTTCTTCTACGCCAACCGCTGCATCATCCCCTATATCAACGAGGGTATCCGCATGGTGGCCGAGGGCGTGGCCCCCGCGCTCATCGACAACGCGGCGCGGCAGTTGGGCTTCCCGGTCGGGCCGCTGCAACTGGTGGACGAGACCTCGATCGACCTCGGGGCCCGGATCGCGCGGGCGACGCGGGCCGCCATGGGCGACGCCTACCCCGACGCCGCCGTTGACGAGGTGATCTTCTGGATGGAAGGCGAGGGGCGTCTCGGCCGCAAGGCCAATGCCGGCTTCTTCGACTATGACGAGAAGGGCAAGCGGCAGGGCTACTGGCCCGGCCTCGCCGAGAAGTTCCCCCGCGCCGGGGCGCAGCCCGACCTGCACACCGTCCAGCATCGCCTGATGTTCGCGCAGGTGCTCGAGGCGGTGCGCGCGCTGGAAGAGGGCGTGCTCGAGGATATCCGCGAGGGCGACGTGGGCGCGATCCTCGGCTGGGGCTTCGCGCCCTGGTCGGGCGGGCCGTTCTCCTGGCTCGACATCATCGGCACGCCCTACGCCGCCGAGCGCTGCGACGAACTCGCCGCGGCCTACGGCCCCCGCTTCTCGACCCCGGCGCTGCTGCGCGAGATGGCCGACAAGGGGCAGGGCTTCTACGCCCGCTTCGGGCACACGGCAGAGGCCGCCTGAAACAGGACCCCGCGCGCCGATGCGCCGGCGCGCGGGGGGTCTTCTTGGTGAAAATACCCCGGCGCCCGGCCCGCCGCCGGGCCCGGCGCGCGCAATGCGCTCACAATGGCACGAACGCGTCCCTGACCGCGTCATACTGCTCCAGCGCGCCCGAGCCGATATCGTGCCACAGCCCGTGCAGCGACAGCGATCCCGCGTTCACCCGCTCCGAGACGAAGGGAAAGCTCATCAGGTTCTCCAGCGAGACGGCCACCGTCTGCCGCTCCAGCGCCGAAAGCTGCCGGGCCGCGTCGTCGATATCCTTCACCCGCTCATAGCCGGGCCGCAGGATTTCCAGCCACCGCCCGACGAAACTGGTCTTCTGCTCCAATTCGGGGGCATGGCCAGCGCACATCTGCTGACAGCCTTTCGCACCGCCGCAGGCGGAATGGCCGATCACCAGGATATGCGCCACCCTGAGCGCGGTCACCGCGTATTCCACCGCCGCCGAGGTGCCGTGCTGCGCGCCATCGGTCACGTAGGGCGGCACCAGGTTGGCGATGTTGCGATGGATGAAGAACTCGCCCTGGTCCGCGCCGAAGATCGAGGTGACATGCACGCGGCTGTCGCAGCAGGAAATCACCATCGCGCGCGGGTGCTGCCCCTGCTCAGCCAGGTGGCGATACCAGGCCTGGTTCTCTGCATATCCGGTCGCGCGCCAGCCGTGATAGCGCTGCACCAGGTAGGACGGCAGGGGGCGCACGTGATCCATCATCGTCTCCGTTCGGGCGGGCACGGCCCCGATTAAACGGTATTTTCGGGGAATTCGAGAGAGAATTGCCGCGCTCGAAAACCATTCGGGAACCGTTGCGCGCTAGCCTTCTCCCTGCCGTTGGGTGCGGCAGAGCGACGAGTGGGTGAGATTTTGGAACAGGTCACGGTTCTGCAACCGGCCGAACGCGTGCGCCTCGACGCCGACCGGATCGAGGCGCTCTACCGGCAGCTTGGCCCGCGCGGCGCCGAAGACGTGGTCTGCCGCGCGCTCGAGGAAATCGCGGCCCGCCTCGCCCGCGCCGAGGCCGATTATCGCGCCGCGCGCTTCGCCGCGATGCGCAAATGCTGCCGCGGCCTCGTCGGCATGGCCGAAGAGGTGGGGATGCCGCTCATGGCGCGGGTCGCGCGCGACGTGACCGCCTGCATCGACACGGGCGACGGCACCGGTCTCGGGGCCACCTTCGCGCGGCTGCTGCGCATCGCCGAACGCTCGCTCTGCGAGATATGGGACATGCAGGACGATGCGTTCTAGACCCGCGCAGGTCGGGGGTTGCAGGTGCCGCGATCGCCGCTAGGCTGGCCCCGATTTCCTGTCCCGGAGCCTGCCCGATGCCCCTCGTCTTCGCCGACCCCGACGCCCCCGCCATCCCGCTCCATGTCATCGCCGAGGACGCGCTCGAGCGCTGGCTCGCCGCGCAGCCCGACGCCACCGCCCGCTGGCTGCGCGCCACCGGCTTCACCGCGGCCCTCGGGCAGGCCGCCCCCGTCCCCGACGGTGCGGGCGGCATCGCGCTTGCCGTCGCGGGCTATGGCAGCCCCGCCACCCGCGCGCGCGGCCGCTTTCACCTGTCCGCCGCCGCCGCATCCCTTCCCGAAGGCAGCTACCGGGCCGAGGGCCTGCCCCCCGAGGCCGCCGGGACCGAGGCGCTGGGATGGCTGCTCGCGCATTACGCCTTCGACCGCTACCGCGATCAGCGCCCCGCCCGCGCCCGCCTCGTCGCGCCCGAGGGCATCGATGCCGCGCGGCTCGAGGTGATCGCGGCGGGCGAGGCGCTCACCCGCGATCTCGTCAACACGCCGGCCGCCGACAT
>CAJXKX010000087.1 GCA_913055965.1 uncultured Roseovarius sp. | reverse complement strand
CGGGTCGCGCTCCGACGGCTTGAGGATGAAGGCGTTGCCGCAGGCCAGCGCGGGCGCGAACATCCACATCGGGATCATGGCGGGGAAGTTGAACGGCGTGATCCCGGCGGTGACGCCCAGCGGCTGGCGCATCGAATACATGTCGATGCCGGGGCCCGCGCTGTCGGTGAACTCGCCCTTGAGCATCTGCGGCGCGCCGATGCAGTATTCCACCACTTCGAGGCCGCGCTGCACGTCGCCCTTGGCGTCGGGGAAGGTCTTGCCATGCTCGGAACTGAGCGCCTCGGCGAGCTTGTCCATGTCGCGGTTGAGCAGGCGGACGAATTCCATCATCACCCGCGCGCGGCGCTGCGGGTTGGTGGCGCCCCATTTGGGCTGCGCGGCCTGCGCTGCGGCCACGGCCTGCGCCATCTCCTCGGGGCTGGCCAGCGGACAGCGCGCCTGCACCTCGCCGGTGGCGGGGTTGTAGACGTCGGAAAAGCGCCCCGACGTGCCCTTGACGTGCTGGCCGTTGATGTAATGGGTGAGCTCTTTCATCGTCATCTCCTCCTGAAATGCGGGTTGGCGGCAGGGTAGCCTTGCAAAACTCACCGTAAAAGAGGCAAGTTTCCAAGACGGATTTGCAATAATGCAAAGGGGCAGGGATGGGGCAGGGCCGATGACCCCGCATTGGGACGACATGCGCATCTTTCTCGCGGTCGCGCGCGCCGAGAGCCTGTCGGGCGCGGGGCGCGTGCTGCGGATCGACCCGGCCACCGTGGGCCGCCGCGTGGCGCGGCTCGAGGAGGCGCTCGGCGCGCCGCTCTTCGCCAAGTCGCCCACCGGCTACGCGCTGAGCGAGGCGGGCGCGCGGCTCATGGCCCATGCCATCGCCGCCGAACAGGCGATGGAGGCTGCCGCCCACGATCTTGCCGGGCAGGCGGGCGGGCTTGCCGGGCAGATCCGCATCGGCGCGCCCGACGGCTGCGCCAATTTCGTGCTGCCGCAGGTCTGCGCCCGGATCGCCGCCGACAATCCCGATCTCGAGATCCAGATCGTCGCGCTGCCGCGGGTGTTCAACCTCACCCGGCGCGAGGCCGACATGGTGATCGCCGTCAGCCCGCCCACGGCGGGGCGGCTCTCGGTGCAGAAGATCACCGATTACCGGCTGCACCTCGCCGCCACCGTGGATTACCTGCGCCAGCATCCCGGGATAGAGACGCTGGCCGACCTGCGCGGGCACCGCATCGTCGGCTACATCCCCGACATGATCTTCGACCGCGAGCTTGACTATCTCAGCGAGGCGGGGGTCGAGCGGGTGCATCTCGCCTCGAACTCGGTCTCGGTGCAGCTCAACCTCGTGCGGCAGGGGGCCGGGATCGGCGTTCTGCACGATTTCTCGCTGCCCTGGTTGCGCGGTGTGCGGCGGGTGCTGCCCGGGGCGTTCGCGCTCACCCGCAGCTTCTACCTCGTGCGGCATGCCGACGACCGGCGGCTCGAGCGGCAGAACCGCTTTGCCGCGGCCCTCGTCGAGGGGATGCGCGCCGAGGTGGCGCGGCTCGAGGCGCAGGGTTGACAGGAATTTTGTTGTGCCCCACGCTCGGTTCACGCAATTTTCATTTCGGAGGTCTCGGCGATGCTGGTCCAGCAGATTCTGAAGTCCAAGGGCGATCACGGCGTCATCACCGTCACGCCCGACACGCCCATCGCGGAGGCCGCAAGCATCCTCGCCGAACGCCGGATCGGCGGGGTGGTGGTCTCGGCCGACGGCACTACCGCCGACGGCATCCTGTCAGAGCGCGACATCGTGCGCGCCCTCGCGGTGCGCGGCACCGGCTGCCTGACCGAGTCGGTCGCCGATGTCATGACCCGCAACCCGGTCTGCTGCGCGCGGCAGGATACCTCGGACGCGGTGCTCGGACGGATGACCGATGGCCGTTTCCGCCACATGCCCGTGGTCGAGGAGGGCAAGCTGGTGGGCATCGTCACCATCGGCGACGTGGTCAAGGCGCGGCTCGACGAGTTGTCGCTCGAAAAGACCGCGCTCGAAGGGATGATCATGGGCTACTGAGGGCTTGCATTCGGGCGCGCAATATCGTTGCGTGCCGCCGCAAGGCAAAAACGGAGCGGCCCGATGCGCATTGCCCTCTACCCCGGCACCTTCGACCCGATCACGCTGGGCCATATCGACATCATCCGCCGCGCGGCGATGCTGGTGGACCGGCTGGTGATCGGGGTGGCGATCAACCGCGACAAGGGCCCGCTCTTCACGCTCGAGGAGCGCGTCGCCATGATCGAGGCGGAATGCGCCAAGCTCACCGAGCAGACCGGCACCGAGATCGTCGCCCATCCGTTCGACAACCTGCTGATCGACTGCGCCCGCGACGTGGGCGCGCAGCTCATCGTGCGCGGGCTGCGCGCGGTCGCGGATTTCGAATACGAATTCCAGATGGTCGGCATGAACCGGGCGCTCGACAACACGGTCGAGACGGTGTTCCTGATGGCCGATGCCGGACACCAGGCGATCGCGTCCAAGCTGGTCAAGGAAATCGCGCGGCTCGACGGCGACGTGTCGAAATTCGTCACCCCGCCGGTGCGCGAAGCGCTGATCGCGAAATTCGCCTGAGAGGGCGGCCTCAGGCCGCCTGCGCCTGACGTCCCCGCCTTGCGCGCAGCCAGACGCCCAGCGCCATCAGGCACAACAGCGCCTGTGCCAGCGCGTTCCCGTCGATTTCCGGAACGGGGGCCACGCTGCCGGTCGCGAAATAGAGCGGGGCGCCGAAAGAGGTCGAGGAACTCTTGCCCGTGTTGAGTTCGTAAATCTGGCCAAGCCCAGCGGCCTGGAACGGGTCGTAGGCGAATCCCTGCATGTTCACGCCGAGGTCGAAGCGGGCGAAAACATAGATCGCGTCCGGGTCCGGCACCAGAGTGCCGATGGCGGCGATGTCCTGCGCCCGCAATTCATTCACCAGCGCGTTGCCGACCGTGAAATCGCCGAACCACGGCGTTGCCGTCAGCGGGCCGTTCGGCCCGGCGTTCACCGTGTCGTAGGATCCGAGATTCAGCGTGATGTCGTAAGTCACGCCCAGAACCGTCAACTGAAATGCCTGCGCGGGCAGTCCCGCCAGCACGAACGCCGCCGCAAGCGCGGCCATCCGCAACCCGAACATCACCTGAACCCTTTCGATCATTACCGACATGCACGATTGGCGCGGTATCGAAAGAGAGCGTTACCCCGGAACCCTGCGGCGTCAAGCGGTATTCGCGCCGCGCGCCACCCTCAGCCCGCGCGCCGCCCCATTTCGGCGGCGACGTCCAGCATCCGGTTGGAAAAGCCCCACTCGTTGTCGTACCAGGCAAGCACCCGGCAGAAAGTGCCGTCCATCACACGTGTCTGATCGGTGGCAAAGACCGCGCTCAGCGGGTTGTGATTGAAATCCGAGGACACGAGTTCGCGGCCCGTCACCCCCAGGACGCCGGCAAGCGGCCCTTCCGCCGCCGCCGCGATCGCGGCGTTGATCTCGGCGGCATCGGTCTCGCGCCCTGCCTCGAAGGTCAGGTCCACCGCGCTCACGTTGGGGGTGGGCACGCGGATCGCCGTGCCGTCGAGCCGTCCCGCCAGATCGGGCAGCACCAGCCCCACGGCGCGGGCCGCCCCGGTCGTGGTGGGGATGATGTTGAGCCCCGCCCCGCGCGCGCGGTAGAGGTCCTTGTGCATCCGGTCCAGCGTCGGCTGATCGCCGGTATAGCTGTGCACCGTGGTCATGAAACCGCGCGTGATGCCCACCGCCTCGTGCAGCACCTTGGCCACCGGCGCGAGGCAGTTGGTGGTGCACGATCCGTTGGAGACGACGATATCCCCCGCCGTCAGGCTGTCGTGGTTGACGCCGTAGACGACCGTCCGGTCCGCGCCCTTGGCGGGGGCCGAAACCAGCACCCGGCGCGCGCCGTTCTTCAGGTGCCGCGCGGCCGCGTCGCGGTCGGTGAACAGCCCGGTGCATTCCAGCACCACATCGATATCCGACCAGTCCAGCGCCTCGGGATCGCGCTCGGCGCTCACGCGGACCGGGCCTTGCCCAGCGTCGATCGTGTCGCCGTCGACGGTGATCGTGCCGGGAAAGCGGCCATGCACGCTGTCGAATTCCAGCAGGTGGGCATTGGTCTCGACGGGCCCGAGGTCGTTGATCGCCGCGATGCGGATATCCTTTCGCCCCGATTCCACGAGCGCGCGCAGCACGTTGCGCCCGATCCGGCCAAAGCCGTTGATGGCGAGGGTGAGGGCCATGATCGTTCCTCCGTGTTTTTGATAGCGCTAACAATCGCACGCGAACATAAACGAAAACAACCACCTGTCAAGCAGAGGTCAACCGAAGCGTATCAGCGCCAGAATGCAAGATATTCGATCAGGTCCATGAGCTTGCGCGCCAGAAACAGGAGCCCGGACAAATCGTTGCGCAGCACGTCATACGCCACGCCCCCAAGGATCAGCAGGCCCAGCACGATGGCGATGCGGTTGGTCATCGGGGTGCCCCAGACGGATTGAACCCGCCGGGTATGCCCGACGCGACCCCATCGCGCAAGCCGTCAGGGCCGTTCGAGCGGTGCAGACGGGCGTTCGGGCATCACGCCGCCATCTAGCAGGTCATCCACCAGAAGCCCCAGCAGCGCGCCGCGCCCCGACACGCCGGACTTGCGATAGACGGCGTTGAGCTGCGCCTTGACCGTGCCCTCCGCCGACCCGCGCAGCCGCGCCGTCTCGGCGATGGAGAACCCCTTGATCGCGAACATCGCCACGTCGCTCTCGGCGGGGCTGAGGCGCCATTGGTCGAAATGCGCGAGGATGATCTCGTGAAACGCCCCCGACGCGATCGAGACCTGTTCCTCGAGATGCGCCGTGCGCCGCAACAGCCGCATGAGGTAGCGCGTCTCGAACGCGATCCCGGCGACGAGCGCGAGCGCGGCGAGGGTCTCGGTGGCGATGTGCAGGTTGCTCAGCGCCCGCAATCCGCGCGGCCCCATGTCCTCCAACACATCCCACAGGAAGAACGCGGCGCAGAGGCTCTGCACCGCGATGAGGGCGATCAGCCAGGGAATCCTGTCGTGTCTGTCTGCGGTCATTCCACGATCCTGATATCATCGGGCACGCGCTTTGTCCCGGTGATCATGGCGCGCGGCAGGTTGATGCCGGTGCGGTGGCTTTCGTAGAGAACGGCCGCGACATGCGCGAGGACCGAGAGTTCCGCCCATGTCACCAGCACCTCGTGGACCTCCTCGACCCATTCCACGCCCCAGAACGCGGTCGTGGTCATCATGTAGCCGCTCGCGCAAACGGCCAACAGGGTCAGCAGAAGGTTGAGGATCATCAGCGCGCCCAGCGGCGTGTGGCCCAGATGCGCGCGGCGGCGGCGGGTGGCGATGTCGGCGATCTGTCCGGTGACGCCCCGCGCAGTGGGCGCGAACGCCGCGAACCGCGCATGGCGCGGGCCGACGATGCCCCACAGGATGCGCAGGACGATGAGCCCCGCCACCGCGTAGCCGACCCATTCGTGCAGTCGGCTATCGTCATCCACAATCAGCGCGTTGGCGAGGAACAGCGCCGCCACCGACCAGTGAAACACCCGCACGAACGGGTCCCATATCTTGTGTTCCGTCATGTGACGACTCCATCTGTGAGAAGAGGGCGCGCCGGGCCGCGCGGGCCCGGCGCGGTCGCGGATCAGTCGTCGGTCTTGGTCCTGACGATTTCGAGGTCGTCGTTGACGTAGATTTCCAGCCGCTGCCCGTCCTTCATGGCATAGGCCTCGTACATGCCGTCCTCGGTCTTGATGCGGCACACCTCATACCCCTGTTCGGTGAGCATGGTCTTGATCGCTTCGGCCTTGGCCGGATCGACCTTGTCGTAATCCGAGGCCTGCGCGATCCCGCCAAGGGAGAGAGCGAGCGCGAGCGCGATGATGCGTGTCATGGTGTTGTCCTTTCCGATGTCGGTGTCCTGCCCGCCGAAACGGCGCGGCCAGGCCCGACATGACAGCGCACACCGCCCCTGCCCATTGAACGAAAGGGGCAAAGCGGGCCGCTATAACCTCGGTTTATCGCGACCGGAAACGAAATGGCCCCGGCACGGGGGTGCCGGGGCCTTTGCACGGGAAGGGGGCCGGGGTTACTGCAACCGGCCCATCGCCACGGCCACATCCGCCATGCGGCAGGAGAACCCCCATTCATTGTCATACCAGGCCAGCACCCGCACCAGCCGCTTGCCGGTCACCTTGGTCTGATCGGGGGCAAAGATCGAGCTTTCCTCGGTATGGTTGAAATCGACGCTCACCTTGGGCTCGGGGTCATAGGCCAGCACGCCCTTCATCTTGCCCGCGGCGGCGGCGGCGACGACCTCGTTGACATCGGCCTTGGTCACGTCGCGCTGCGCGACGAAGGTCAGGTCCACCGCCGAGACATTGGGCGTCGGCACCCGGATGGCCGAGCCGTCGAGACGCCCTGCCAGTTCCGGCAGCACCTCGCCCAGCGCCTTGGCCGCCCCGGTCGAGGTGGGGATCATCGACATGGCGGCGGCGCGCGCGCGGTAAAGGTCGCTGTGGCGACGGTCGAGCGTGGGCTGATCGCCGGTATAGGCGTGGATCGTGGTCATGATGCCGCTCTCGATGCCGATGCCCTCGTGCAGCACCTTGGCCAGCGGCGCGAGGCAGTTGGTGGTGCAGGACCCGTTCGAGATCATCCGCTCGCCCGCCTGCAGCATCTCGTGGTTGACGCCGTAGACCACGGTGCGGTCCACGTTCTTGCCCGGCGCCGAGAGCAGCACCTTGCCCGCGCCGCGCTCGAGGTGGGTCCGGGCGGTCAGCCCGTCATTGAACTTGCCGGTGCATTCCATCACCACGTCCACGCCCTCCCAGTCGAGCGCGGTCATGTCGTAGGTGGAAAACATCTCGATCGGGCCGCGGCCCAGGTCCATCGTGTTGCCTTCGACGGTGATCGGATGGGCGAAACGGCCATGCACGCTGTCATAGCGCATCAGGTGGGCCGCCGTCTCGATCGGGCCGGTGGCGTTCACCTTCACCACCTTGATATCGTTGCGCAGGCTTTCGGAAATATGCGCGAGCGTGGCGCGGCCGATGCGGCCGAAACCGTTGATGCCGACGGTGATGGTCATGGGGGTCTCCTGATCCGGGATTTGGCGGCGGTATAGCCGCAGCCGACCGCCCCGAAAACCCGCAAAACGGAAATTTCGGGCGTCAAGTCAGGATGTTAGCGTTAACTGTTAGCGCAAATGCCGACGGTGGCGCTAACGGCCCGCGGCGATGGCGCGCGCCACCAGCGCGGGCACGCCCGGTGCCAGGCCGATCGGCGCGAGGCGCAGCCCCTCGAAGCCCGCCGCATCAAGCGCCTCGGGTATGTCGTCGATCACATGCCCGCGCCGCGCGGCGAAGAACGGAAGGCAGACGCTGCACGCCCCCATGTCGCGGGCGGCATCGGCGAGCCAGGGGGGCTCTTCGACAAAGCCGGTGCGAATCTCCGCCAGCGCGATGTGGCGGGCCAGCGCCCCGGCAAAGGCGCGGGTGTCGCGGGCGGAATTGGGGCTGCGCCCCGAGCCGTG
>CAJXKX010000086.1 GCA_913055965.1 uncultured Roseovarius sp. | reverse complement strand
TGCCGATGTGATCCTGCCTGCCTCGGCCTTCTACGAGAAATCGGGCACCGTCACCAATACCAACCGACAGGTGCAGATCGGGCGGCGCGCGGTCAGCCCGCCGGGCGAGGCGCGCGAGGACTGGCGCATCACCGTCGATCTGGCCAACCGGCTGGGGCTGGGGTGGCGCTATGACAGCCCGGCGGATGTGTTCGCCGAGATGAAGATCAACATGCGCTCGCTCGACAACATCACCTGGGAGCGGCTGGAGCGTGAAAACGCCGTGACCTATCCCTGCAAGACACCCGATGGGCCGGGCGAGGCGGTGGTGTTCGGCGACGGCTTTCCGCGCCCCGAGGGGCGGGCGCGGTTTACCCCCGCCTCGATCATCCCGCCCGACGACGTGCCGGATGCCGAGTATCCGATGGTTCTGACCACGGGTCGGCAGCTGGAGCATTGGCATACCGGCTCGATGACCCGCCGCGCCAGCGTGCTCGACGCGGTGGAGCCTGAGGCCAACTGCTCCCTGCATCCGTCCACCCTGCGCAAGATGGGGGTGGAGCCGGGCGGCATGGTGCGGCTGACCACCAAGCGCGGCTCGATCCGGATCATGGCCCGCGCCGACCGGGCGGTTGCGCCCGACATGGTGTTCCTGCCGTTCGCCTATGTCGAGGCGGCAGCGAATATCCTGACCAACCCGGCGATCGATCCCTATGGCAAGATCCCCGAATTCAAGTATTCGGCGGTGCGCGTCGAGCCTGCCGAAGTCGCGGCGGAATAAGCGAGAGGGGCGGTCCCCTGGACCGCCCCTCCCTCACCGTTCCTGAAATACTCTTGCCCCCGCGCGGGGCAGCACATCCGTCAGTTGGGCAGGATGACGATCTCCACCCGGCGGTTCTGCCGCTTGCCTTCGGGGGTGAGGTTCGAGGCCACCGGCTGATCCTCGCCGCGGCCGAAGGCGCGGATGCGGCCGTAGGACACGCCCCCCTGCATCAGAACATCCGCCACCGAATTGGCGCGGCGCTCCGACAGGCTCTGGTTGTAGCTGGCCGACCCGTCGCTGTCGGTATGGCCCACCACCTGCACCGTGGTGTCGGGATAGCGCTGCAGGCTGTCGGCCACCTTGAACAGGTCGTCGCGCAGAACCGGCGTTACCGTGGCGCTGTCGACGTCGAACAGGATATCCTGCGGCATCGTCAGGATAAGCCGGTCGCCGGTATTGACGATCTGCACGTCGTCGTCGAGTTGCTGGCGCAGTTCGGCCTCCTGCCGGTCGAGCGCGTTGCCGATCGCGGCACCGCCTGCGGCCCCGAGAAGGCCGCCGATCACAGCCCCCTTGCCCTTGTCGTCGCTCACGATGGCCCCGGTGCCGGCACCGATGATGCCGCCGAGGATCGCGCCCTGCTTGGTTTTGCGGTGCGGGTCCTCGCCGGTGACATAGGCCGGATCGGTACAGGCCGTGACCAGCAGGAGCGCGGTGCCGGAGAGAAGGAGGATCGGAGTGCGTGCCCGGATCATGATGAATGCCTCTTTGGTTGATGTGCCCGTGCTATCGGGTCTGACCCGATGATATGCAATAACACGCCTCATCCCAAGCCGATTTCCCGGGGAAATTTCCCCGGCCGCGCGCAGGATTCCGCCTATGCGTCGGCCTGCGCGCTTTCCCGCGCAAGCATCGCGCGCTTGACCGGCAGCCCCCAGTGATATCCCCCGAGCCCTCCCGACTTGCGCAGCGCCCGGTGGCAGGGGATGAGCAGGCTGACCGGGTTGCGCCCCACGGCACTGCCGACGGCGCGCACCGCTCGGGGATGCCCGATGGCGCGGGCGATCTCGGAATAGGTGGTGACATGGCCCGAGGGAATGGCCAGAAGCGCCTCCCAGACCTTGATCCCGAAGGGCGGGCCGATCATGTGCAGCCGGGCCTCGCCGCGCCCCGAGAAGGCCGCCGCGACCCAGGGCGCGATGGCGTCCGCATCCTCGACATAGGCCGCCTCTGGCCAGCGCGCGCAAAGATCGGCCATGGCGGCGTCGCGCCCGACCTCCGCGGCAAAGGCCAGCCCGCACAGTCCGCGCCCGGTGCCCATGGCAAGCGCCTCGCCGAAGGGGCTCGCGAACCAGCCATGCCGGATGGTGAGCCCCGCGCCGCGGCGCGCGAATTCGCCCGGGCTCATCGCCTCCCAGCGCAGGAACAGGTCGTGCAGCCGCCCCGAGCCCGACAGCCCCGCCGCATCCGCCGCCTCGAGCGTGGTGAAGCGTTCGCTCAGCAGCCGCCGTGCGTGATCGAGGGTCAGGTATTGCCGGTAGCGCTTGGGCGACACGCCCACCCATTGCGAGAACAGCCGCTGGAAATGCGCGGCGCTCATGCCCATGGCGGCGGCGAGCGCCTCCAGCGACAGGGCTTCGCCGCCTTCGTCGATGAGGTCGATGGCGCGGCGCATGACGTTGTAATGATAGCTCTGGTCCAGATCGGTCATCGGCAAGTCCTGACAGCTTTGCCACAAGATAGGCCGCGCGTGCCCGCCCCGCGACCCGAATGTTGCGCATCCCGCCAAATCCCGGCATTAAGCGGGGATGGCGCGACAGCTCGGATACCACACGATCCGCGAGATCTTCACCCGGTTCCAGGCCGCCGCGCCGGAGCCCGAGGGCGAGCTCGAGCATGTCAACGCCTACACGCTCGTGGTCGCCGTCGCGCTGTCGGCGCAGGCCACCGATGCAGGAGTGAACCGCGCCACGCGCGACCTCTTCAAGATCGCCGACACGCCGCAGAAGATGCTTGCCTTGGGCAAGGAGGGGTTGATCCAGCATATCAGGACCATCGGCCTCTACCGCAACAAGGCGAAGAACGTGATCAAGCTCAGCCGCATCCTCGTCGAGGAGTATGACGGCGAGGTTCCCAATTCCCGCGCCGCGCTGCAATCGCTGCCGGGCGTCGGGCGCAAGACCGCCAATGTGGTGCTCAACATGTGGTGGCACTATCCGGCGCAGGCGGTGGATACCCATATTTTCCGCGTCGGCAACCGCAGCGGCATCTGCCCGGGCAGGAACGTCGATGCCGTCGAGCGCGCCATCGAAGACAACGTGCCGGTGGATTTCCAGCGCCACGCGCATCACTGGCTGATCCTGCACGGGCGCTATGTCTGCAAGGCGCGCAAACCCGCCTGCGGCACCTGCCTCATCCGTGATCTCTGCCTATTCGAGGACAAGACGATATGACCAGATACCAGGCCGTCGGCATCGGTAATGCCGTGGTGGACGTGATCAGCCAATGCGACGACGCCTTCCTCGCCCGGATGGGCATCGACAAGGGCGTGATGCAGTTGATCGAGACCGAGCGGGCGGAATTCCTCTACGAGAACATGGCGAACCGCTGGCAGGCACCGGGCGGCTCGGTCGCCAACACCATCGCGGGGCTGGGGGCGCTGGGCCTTTCGACGGGGTTCATCGGGCGGGTGAGCGACGACGCGCTGGGCCATTACTACGCAGGCGCGATGAAAGAGGTCGGCACCGATTTCGTCAACGCCCCGCGCGGCGACGGGGGGCTGCCCACCTCGCGCTCGATGATCTTCGTCTCGCCCGATGGCGAGCGGTCGATGAACACCTATCTCGGCATCTCCACCGAACTGGACGAGGGGGACGTGCCCGAGGACGTGGCAGGGCAGGCGGGGCTGTTGTTTCTCGAGGGCTATCTCTTCGACAAGCCCAAGGGCAAGGCGGCGTTCGGGCGCGCGGCGCGCGCGGCGCGGGCGGGTGGCGGCCGCGCGGGCATCACGCTGTCGGACCCGTTCTGCGTCGAGCGTCACCGCGCCGATTTTCGCGGGCTGTTGCGCGAGCTGGATTTCGTGATCGGCAACGAACACGAATGGTGCGCGCTCTACGAGACCGAAGACCTCGGCGCGGCGCTGGAACAGGCGGCTGGCGAAAGCGGGCTCATCGTCTGCACGCGCTCGGGTCATGACGTGGTGCTGGTCGAGGGCGAGGAGACGGTGACCGTGCCGGTGCACGCGGTGACGCCGGTGGACACCACCGGCGCGGGCGACCAGTTCGCGGCCGGGTTCCTTTACGGTCTGGCGACGGGCAGGCCGCTCGCGGTGGCGGGGCGCATGGGCTGCATCGCGGCGGGCGAGGTGATCGGCCATTACGGCGCGCGGCCCGAGGCGGATGTCAGGGCGCTCTTTGCTGCCGAGGGGCTGATCTGAGCCGGGGGTGCACCCGTGACCGCTGCCGGATCATGGGTATTTACGCCAACAAGAAACAGCGATGCGCGCCCGCCCCCGGCATCGGTCGGCCCGTCGCCGATGCACGCCGGGGACGGGCGCGGCTTCTCCTTGGGCGGTCATCGGCTCCCCAGCCTGTACCGCGCCCCCATCCTGGCATGCCGGGGTTAACGAAACCTTTCCTTCTTCTAGGGTTCAATACCCAGGGGTGAAGTGGCCGCAGGCCAAGAGGGGCCGCGCCCCTTCCCATCAGCCGAATTGGCCCGCGATGAAGCGGCGCGCCTCGGGGCTGCGGGCGGCGGTGAAGACCTGCTCCGTGGCTCCGATCTCGAGCAGCCGCCCGAGGTGGAAATAGGCCACGCGGTCGGCGATCCGTCTCGCCTGCATCATCGAATGGGTGACGATGACGATGGAATGATCGGGGCGCAGCGTGTCCATAAGCTCTTCGATCCCGGCGGTGGCGATCGGATCGATCGAGCCGGTGGGCTCGTCCATCAAGAGCACCTCGGGTTTGGTCGAGAGCGCGCGGGCGATGCACAGCCGCTGTTGCTGGCCGCCGCTGAGGTCGGTGCCCTGCGCCTTGTGCAGGATGTCCTTGACCTCGTCCCACAGATGCGCGCGGCGCAGGCAGTCCTCGACATGAGCCTCGAGATCGGCGCGGTCGCGGGTCAGCCCGTGAATCTGCGCGCCATAGGCCACGTTGTGCCAGATGCTCATCGGAAAGGGGTTGGGCTTTTGCGCGACCCAGCCGAAACGCCGCCGGTGGAGGGGCGGATCGACCTCCGGCGCGTGGATGTCCTGCCCGTGCATTGTGATCCGCCCGCTCATGCGCAGGTCGCGGGTGCCGTCATGCATCCGGTTGAGGCACTTGAGCGCCGTCGTCTTGCCACAGCCCGAGGGGCCGATGAAGGCGAGGATTTCCGAGCCGTAGAGGTCGAAATCCACACCGATCAGCGCCTGTTTCGCGCCATACCAGAGGTCGAGACCACGGATTTCCATCATCGGGGGGCGGTTGGACCGGGCCGCGACCTGCGTCCCGGCGGTTCTGTCAGTATCGAACATGGCGGTTCTCCATCGAACGGGTTGATGGCCGGAGCGTGCCAGAGGTGCCCGGGCAGGCATTTGATCCGGCACCCGGCGCGTCACATCTTCATGCAAAATTCATCCATCCGTTACAGATGCGGCCCGCTTGCCTCGGGGCCCGCGCCCGGTCAGAGTGAACGGGCAGCGTGCGGAGGACGGGATGCGATTGAAGGACAAGACGGCGATCGTCACCGGGGCGGGATCGGGATTTGGCGCGGGCATCGCGCGGCGCTTCCTGGAGGAGGGGGCGCGCGTGCTGCTGGTCGATATCGACGAGCGCGCGGCGCGCGCGCAGGCCGCGGCCCATGGGGGCATCGCCCATGGCTGCGACGTGTCAGACGGCGCGCAGATCGCCGCCATGGCGGCCCGCGCGGCCGAGGTGCTGGGCGAGATCGACATCCTGGTGAACAATGCCGGGATCACCCATCTGCCCGCGCCCCTCGACGAGGTCGGCGAAGAGGATTTCGACCGCGTCTTCGCCGTCAACTGCAAGTCGGTCTACCTGACCGCGCGCGCCCTCGTGCCGGCGATGAAGGCGCGCGGGCGCGGCGCGATCCTCAACATCGCCTCGACCGCCGGGGTCTCGCCGCGCCCGCGGCTCAACTGGTACAATGCGTCCAAGGGCTGGATGATCACCGCCACCCGTGCCATGGCGGTCGAACTGGCACCGCTCGGCATCCGCGTCAACGCGCTCAACCCGGTGGCGGGCGAGACACCGCTGCTGCCGCGCTTCATGGGCGAGGACACGCCCGGGATGCGTGCGCGCTTTCTCGCCACCATCCCGATGGGGCGCTTTTCCACGCCCGAGGACCTCGCCAATGCCGCGCTCTACCTCTGCTCCGACGAGGCCAGCCTCGTGACCGGTGTCTGCATGGAGATCGACGGCGGGCGCTGCATCTGAATGCGCTTTTCGGCCAATCTGGGCTTTCTCTTCACCGAGGTCGGCTTGCCCGAGGCGGTGCGCGCCGCCGCGCGCGCGGGGTTTGACGCGGTGGAGTGTCACTTTCCCTACGCCACGCCGCCCGGTGATGTGCGCGCCGCCCTCGACGGGACCGGCCTGCCGATGCTCTCGCTCAATACCCGGCCCGGCGCGCCGGGCGAGTTCGGCCTCGCCGCTCTGCCCGGGCGCGAACAAGAGGCCCGCGCCGCCATCGCCGAAGCGGTGGATTATGCGCAGGCCATCGGCGCGCGCGCGGTGCATGTCATGGCCGGGATCACCGACGCGCCGGGGGCCGAGGCAACCTTTCGTGCCAACCTCGCCCATGCCTGTGACCTCGCAGAGGCCGCGGGCCTCACCGTGCTGATCGAGCCGCTCAACCCCGTCGACGTGCCGGGCTATCACCTGAGCCGCATGGACGCTGCCGCCGCCACGCTCGCCGCGCTCGACCGCGCGGCGCTGAGGCTCATGTTCGACTGCTACCATGTCGCGCGGACCGAGGGCGATCCGCTGCCGGTCTTTGCCCGCCACCGCGCGCAAATCGGCCATGTGCAGATCGCGGGCGTGCCCGATCGCGGCCGCCCGGACCGGGGCACGCTGGACTATGCGCGGCTTCTGTCCGCGACGGGATGGCAGGGCCCGGTCGGGGCCGAGTACCGTCCCGACGGGGCGACGGGCGCAAGCCTCGGCTGGCTCGCGCCGTTTCGCGCGCTCACATCGCCGCGTGGAAAAGCGCGGCGAGAGTCTCCTCGGTCAGTTTGACGGGGTTGCCGCCGCAGGAGGGATCGGTGATGGCGCCCTTCACGAGATCGGGGATCGCGGCTTCGGTCACGCCGAGGGCCGAGAGGCCGCGCGGAATCCCGAGACTGTCGTTGAACTCCTGCACGAAGGCGCGGAACCCGTCGAACCCGCCCGCGATGCCGAGATAGCCCGCCGCCCGGTCGAAACGGTCGCGGATCGCGTCCGCGTTGAAATCGAGCACGGCGGGCATGCAGACGGCGTTGGTGGTGCCGTGATGGGTGTTGAAATGCGCGCCCACCGGATGGCTCATGGCGTGGATCGCGCCCAGCCCCTTCTGGAATGCCGTGGCCCCCATCGCCGCCGCGCTCATCATGTGGGCGCGGGCCTCGATATCGTCGGGGGTGGCGTAGACGCGGGGCAGGTTCTCGATCACCAGCCGCATCCCCTCGAGCGCGATGCCCTGCGACATCGGGTGGTAATGGGGGCTCGAGAACGCCTCGACGCAATGCGCGAAGGCATCGAGCCCGGTGCCCGCGGTGATCGCGGGGGGCATGCCCACGGTCAGTTCGGGGTCGCAGATGACGGTGGCGGGCAGCATCCGGGGGTGAAAGATGATCTTTTTCTCGTGGGTCCCGGAATTGGTCA
>CAJXKX010000085.1 GCA_913055965.1 uncultured Roseovarius sp. | reverse complement strand
AACCCGCGACCTACGGTTTTGGAGACCGTCGCTCTACCAGCTGAGCTATACCCCTGTCGAGGCGGCGTGTTATTGCCTTTCGCGCGCCCCGTCAAGCGGGCGCGCGCCGGAATCCGGGGGCGCGCAGGCGGCGGCCAGACAGTCGAGGAACGCACGGCAGACCGGGCCGGGGCTGCGCCCGTCGCGCAGCACCACGCCCACCTCGCGCTCCGCCCCCGCATCGTCGAGCGGCAGCGCCACCAGATCGGGCGTGAGCGAGACCGTGGCCAGCCGCGGCAGCAGCGTCACCCCCGCCCCCGCCCGCACCAGCGCCAACAGCGAGATGACGTTGCGCGCCCGGAGCGCCGAGGCCGCGACCAGCGCGCGATACTCCGCCGCCGCGATGGCGCTCGCCGCGTCGTTGCCGATCACCCGCTCGCCCGTCAGATCGCCCCAGCCGAGCGGCCCCCCGCGCGCCGCCAGCGCATGATCCCCGCGGCACACCAGCCGGAACGGATCGCGAAAGAGCGGCGCGAAACTCAGCCCCGCGCCTGGCATCACCGGCCCCGCGATGCCCAGTTCCACCGTGCCGTCGGCCACCATCGCGTGCACGCTGCGGCTGTCGGTATCGACCAGTTCGATGGTCACGCCGGGCCGCGCATCGAGAAACCCCGCCAGAAGCCCCGGCAGCAATTCGGCGGCGACCGACGGCACCGAGGCCAGTTGCAGCCGCCCCTGCCGCCCCGTCGCCACCGCCTCGATCCGTTCCAGCGCGCGGTCATGCTCGCGCAGCATCTCCGCCGCGATCCCCCGCACCTCCTCTCCCAGCGCGGTCAGGCGGCTCTTGCGGTCGCTCTCGAACAGCGGCGCGCCGAGATCCTGCTCCAGCGCCTTGAGCGTCATCGAAACCGCCGAGGGCGTGCGATAGAGCCGCGCCGCCGCGTCGCGGATATTGCCGCAGTCCGCGACATGGACGAAAACGCGCAGGGCGGTGATGCCGATCATGCCCCAGTATTTCAGATTTTCTGAACTCCAATCAAGTTAAATTCGATTGACCTTACCCCGCCTCCCTCCGCACTCTCGACACCTGCACGACAGGGGGGAACGGCGTGACGGCACAGGTACTCGACCTCGACACAATCGAAACCCTCGCCCGCGACGCGCTCCTGCGCGCCGGCGCCACGCCCGCGCAGGCCGGACCCGTGGCGCGCTCCACCCGCCTCGCCGAGCGCGACGGCATCCGCAGCCACGGCCTCATGTATGTGCCCGTCTATGCCGAGCATCTGCGCTGCGGCAAGGTGCTGGGCGATGCCGCGCCCGAGGTCGCGCGCCCCCGCCCCGGCGCGGTGCGCGTCGATGCCGCCCACGGCTTCGCCCATGCCGCCATCGACGCGGGCTGGCCCGCGCTCACCTCCGCCGCGCGCGAGACGGGGATCGCCGCGATGTCGGTGCACCGCTCGTACAATTGCGGCGTGCTGGGCCACCATGCCGAACGGCTGGCCGAGGATGGGCTGGTGGGCCTGTGCTTCACCAACGCCCCCGCCTCGATGGCCCCCACGGGCGGCCACCGCCCGGTGATCGGCACCAACCCCTTCGCGCTCGCCGTGCCGGATGAGGCGGGGGGCGCGCGGCTGGTGATCGACCAGTCCGCCAGCGCCATCGCCAAATCCGAGATCGTGCTGCGCGCCCGCCAGGGAGAGCCGATCGAGCCGGGCTGGGCGCTCGACTCGGACGGCAACCCCACCGAGGATGCCGAGGCCGCGCTTGCAGGCTCGATGCGCCCCGCGGGCGGGCAAAAGGGCTTCGGCGCGGGGCTGATGGTCGAAATCTTCGCCGCCGCCCTGTCGGGCGGCAATCTCGGCCTCGACGCCAGCCCTTTCTCGGGGCCCAGGGGCGGCCCGCCCGGCACCGGCCAATTCTTCATCGCGGTGGACCCGGCGGCCTTCTCGGGCGACGCCTTCGGCCCCGCCATGGACCGCCTCGCCCAAAGCATCGCCGAGCAGGAGGGCGCGCGCCTGCCCGGTGCCCGCCGCGCCGCCAACCGTGCCCGCATCGAGGCCGGGGGCGTGTCGGTGCCACAAGACCTGATAGACCGGATCGCGGCGGCCTGAGCGCCCCGCAAACCACAAGGACGAGCATGACCAAAGAGACCCGCAACTTCATCGCAGGCCAGTGGCAGGACGGCGCAGGCACGGTGGAAAACCGCAACCCGTCGGACCTTTCGGACGTGATCGGCCATTACGCGCAGGCCGATGCCGCACAGCTTGACGCGGCCCTGTCCGCTGCGCGCACGGCCCAGGCGGCATGGGGTGCCACCGGCCCGCAAAAGCGCCACGATGTGCTGATGGCCATCGGCACCGAGTTGATGGCCCGCGCCGCAGAGATCGGGGAAATGATCGCCCGCGAAGAGGGCAAGCCGCTCGCCGAGGGCAAGGGCGAGACCTACCGCGCCGGGCAGTTCTTTACCTATTTCGCCGCCGAGGCGCTGCGCCAGCTTGGCCAGACCGCCGACAGCGTGCGCCCGGATATCGAGATCGACGTGCGCCGCGAGCCGGTGGGCGTGGTGGCGATCATAAGCCCGTGGAATTTCCCCATAGCCCCCCCTGCGTGGAAGATCGCCCCCGCGCTCGCCTTCGGCAACGCAGTTGTCTGGAAACCCGCCAACCAGACGCCCGCCAGCGCCGTGGCGCTGACCGAAATCATCGCCCGGCAGGACCTGCCCGAGGGCCTCTTCAACCTCGTGATGGGGCCGGGGCGCGAGGTGGGGCAGCGCCTCGTCGAGAGCCCGCAGGTGGACGCGATCAGCTTCACCGGCTCGGTCCCCGTGGGGCGCGGCATCGCGGCGGCGGCGATGGTGAACATGACGAAAATCCAGATGGAGATGGGCTCCAAGAACCCGATGGTGATCTGCGACGATTGCGATCTCGATCTCGCCGTGGCCCACGCGGCAAACGCGGCCTTTGGCGGCACCGGACAGAAATGCACCGCCGCCTCGCGCCTCATCGTGCAGGAGGGCATCCACGACGCCTTCGTCGAGAAACTCGTCGCCGCCACGCAGGCGCTCAGGGTCGGCCACGCGCTCGAGGACGGCACGCAGATCGGCCCCGTCGTCAGCGAGGGGCAACTCAGCGGCAATCTCGACTACATCACGCTGGGCCAATCCGAGGGCGCGGAGCTCCTCTGCGGCGGCACCCGGCTCGACCGCCCCACCGACGGCTATTACATGGCCCCCGCCGTCTTCGCCGCGACCCACAACGCCATGCGCATCAACCGCGAGGAAATGTTCGCCCCCGTCACCTGCATCCTCAAGGCGGGCAGCTATGACGAGGCGCTGCACATGGCCAACGACACCGAATTCGGCCTCACCGCAGGCATCATGACCCGCTCGCTCGCCCGCGCCACGCATTTCCGCCGCAACGCGCGCGCGGGCTGCGTGATGGTCAACCTGCCCACGGCGGGCACCGATTACCACGTCCCCTTCGGCGGGCGCGGCGCTTCGAGCTATGGCCCCCGCGAACAGGGCCGCTATGCCGAGGAATTCTACACCACGGTCAAGACCTCCTACATCCATTCGGGGGTGCCCGCATGACACCCCCCCGCATCGACGCCCTGCAATATGCCAACTGGTCCGGGGATATCTTCCGCCAGATGCGTGCGGGCCATGTCGACGCGGTGCATGTCACCATCACCTATCACGAGAATTTCCGCGAGACGGTGCTGAATATAGAGGCGTGGAATCGCTGGTTCGAGCGATACCCTGACCTGATCTTTCAGGGCTTTACCGCCGACGACATCGCGCTGGCGCAGGCCACCAATCGCACCGCGATCTTCTTCGGCGCGCAGAACCCCAGTTGCATGGAGGACGATATCGGCCTGGTCGAGGTGCTGCACCGGCTCGGCCTGCGCTTCATGCAACTGACCTACAACAATCAATCGCTGCTCGCGACGGGCTGCTACGAGGCCGAGGATACCGGCCTCACCCGCATGGGCCGCGAGGTGGTGGCCGAGATGAACCGGGTGGGGCTGGTGGTGGATATGAGCCATTCCGCCGAGCGCTCCACTTTGGACGCAATCGAGCACTCCACCCGCCCCATCGCCATCACCCATGCCAACCCCGCAGGCTGGCACCCCGCCCGGCGCAACAAGTCCGACCGCGTGCTCGACGCGCTGGCGCAAAGCGGCGGCATGCTGGGCTTTTCGCTCTACCCGCATCACCTCAAGGGTGGCGGCGATTGCACGCTGACGGAATTCTGCGAGATGATCGCGCGCACCGCCGAGCGGATGGGGACGGAGCGCGTCGGCATCGGCACCGACCTGTGCCAGAACCAGCCCGACAGCGTGGTCGAGTGGATGCGGTCGGGGCGCTGGACGAAAAAGGTCGATTTCGGCGAGGGCAGCGCCGATGCGCCCGGCTTTCCCCGAATGCCCGACTGGTTCCGCGACAACCGGGATTTCGACAACATCGCGCAGGGTTTGCGCGCCACCGGCATGAGCGAGACGGAGGTAGCGGGCATCATGGGCGGCAACTGGGCACGGTTCTTTGCCGAGAGTTTCGGCAGCCTGGCCCCCCGCTACAAGGAGGCCGCGCAGTGAGCTGCGAGAGCCGGAACCCCATGCCGCAGGCGGCGGCGTTCCGGCGACCGCCCGGCGAGGTCATGCGCCTCGACCGGATGGGATGCAGCCACCCGACACGGCTGTCATTCCTGCGCCAGTTGCTGCGCCGGATCGAGGCCGAGGGCTGGGTCTTCGACCGTCCGGTGTGGGACATGGACGCGCGCGGCGTGGGTCGCGCCGTCTACCGGATGCGCTTCGACGGCGGCAGCCTCAGCCTCGTGGCCTTCGGCCACGCCGATCAACGCTCCGACCGGGTCATTGCCACCGCGTGGGACGCGACCTTTGCGCTGTTCGACGGCACGCCCGATGCCGCCGACCTCGACCGCCTGCAAGCCAATGTGCCCCTGCAAGAGGCCGGGCGCGTCAGCCCGCGCGAGCTGTCGCTCAGCCGCGCGAACCGGTCGGTTCGGCTCTTCGATCACGTGGTCGCGCGGCTGGCCGAGGGGCAGCAACCCGACGCGCAGATGCTGCGCGAAACCGGCTATCTGATGCGGACCACGGCCGTCTACGGCTCGGGCAAGTTCGGCGCGGCGGATCGCGCGATGATCGCCGGGCGGCCCTTTCAGGCCGAGATGCTGTCGGTCTGGCTGACCCGCGCCTTTACCGTCGATCTGGTCGAGCATCTGGCGCGCGCCCGTGGCGGCGCGGGTGCGGTGCCCCTGCGCGAGGATCTGCGCCGGGGCCTTGGCGTGGGCAATTCCACCGGCCTTGGCATGGCACCCTTCCTCGTCCGGCACCCGGTCCTGCTCAACAACTGGATGATGGCCCGAGAGGAGGCGCTGGCGCGGGTGCGAGCGCAGGCTACGGCAGACGAGATGACGCTGGCAGGCTTTCGCGCGGCGCTGGCGGCGGCGGTGCAGAACGCCACCGACTGGCAGAGCGCACACCCGATACAGCAGGCCAAGCTGACCGATCTGCGCGACGGTCTGGCCCGGCTTGAGCGCTTCGTGACAAACGGTTGGGACGCAAGTGCCCCGCAGCCCTGGGATACGCTCTGGCACTGGGGGCAGACCAACCTGCCGCTCGAGGCGCAGGAGGCGCTGCTCGCCGCGATGCTGGAGCCGCACGGGCCTCTGATCGACGGGCTGGGCCAATGCATGCAGGCCGATGAAGAGGCGCATTTCGGCATCGACGGCACCATGCGCGTGGCCGCGCTGCGCGACATCCTGCGCGCGCATTACGACTGGGCCATCCACACCGATTACACCGATCCCGCCCATTGCGCCCGCTTCTGGTATATCTCCGAGGAAAAGCTGGAGCCGCGCCTGGGCGAGCGGTTTGACGAGGAGGGCGCAAGCCGCGAGTTGCCGCTCGATACCGGGCGGCAGGCCGCCGCGCTGTGGCACGCCCTGCGGGATGAGCCCGACGACGCCCCGCTTGCGCGCTTCCTGCTGGCCCATCCCGAGCATCGCCTGATGGTCCGCCGCGCGCAGACCACGGCGCGGCACCCCTACGCGGAAATCCGCGACAACCTCATTGATGCCGATATGCTGCCCATCGACCTCTTGCGCTGCAAGCTGGCGTTCTTCGGTGCCACGCGGTTCGATCCGCGTTCTGATCGCTGGGTGCGGATCAGCCTCTATCAGGGCGCGCCCTATCCCGACGACCTGAACCGGGGGGATGCACCGTGATGATGTCGCCCAACGATCCCGCGCACAGCGCGTCCTCACCCGATGGCCACGACGCGCCGCGCGTCTGCCTGTCGCTGTCCGAAATCAACGCGCTCTGCTTCAAGGCGGCACGCGGCGCGGGCCTGACATGGGGCGAGGCGGAAGAGGCCGGATGGGCCGCCGCGTGGCTCACGCGCGCAGGATTGCCCGGGCCGTCGATCCTGCTCCACTGGGTGCAGGACTGCGCCACGCTGGCCCGTCCGCGGCCCGCGCCCGGCCATTGGCAGGCCCCCACCGGGCCGCTCTGCCCGCTGCGCGCGGGGCTGGCGCTCGCCGATTTCGCCGCGCTGCCCGAGGGGCCGGGCGCGGGTGTCCTGCGCATCGACGCCGTCGCGCATCCGCGCCTGATCCTGCCCTTCGTGGCCCGCGCCGCCACCCGGCTTGACCTGCCGCTGCGGATCGGTTGGGGTGGCACCGAACTCGCGCTCCGACCGGCGGAGACGGGGCCGATCACCCTGCCCCCGGGGCAGGAACACGAGGCCCCCGCCGATCTGCGCATCGCCCGTTCGGACCGTCGCGATACCGACGCAATACCGACAGTTTACAGCATGCCTGCCCAGGGCATCGCACTCACCGACTGGCAGGCGCTCGATGCCTTGGCATTGCGCGTCACCGTCCCGCCCTCCGACGCCTCGCGCGCCGGGGCGGGAGCTGCGGGGGATGACAATGATTGACCCGCGATCAAACGACCTACCATGACAACGATCACTCAACCGGGAGAAAAGACCATGAAAAAACTGACACTTGCACTTGCCTTCGGCGCGCTCACCGCGCCCGTCGCGGCCCATGCCGACTGCGGCGAGGTTTCCGTCGCCGAGATGAACTGGGCCTCCGGCTCGATCATCTCCAAGATCACCGAATTCCTGATGGAGCAGGGCTATGGCTGCGACGTGACGCTCGTCCCCTCGGCCACCACCACCGCCATCACCTCACTCGCCGAAAACAACGAGCCCGACGTCGTGCCCGAACTCTGGGTCAACTCCGCCCCCGCCTATTTCAAGCTCAACGAAGAGGGCAAGGTGCTCAAGGCCGCCGACGTCTTCGCCGAGGGCGGCAGCGAGAACTGGTGGGTGCCTGACTACCTCGTGGAAGAGCATCCCGAACTCGCCACCATCGAGGGCGTGCTGGCCAATCCCGAACTCGTGGGCGGGCGCTTCCACAACTGCCCCGACGGCTGGGGCTGCCGGATCGCCAATGACAACCTCGTCAAGGCGTTCGATTTCGAGGGCCACGGTATCGAGGTGTTCAACCACGGCTCGGGCGACACGCTGCCCGCCGCGATGGCCTCGGCCTACGAAAACAAGGAACCGTGGTTCGGCTATTACTGGGGGCCGACCGCCGTGCTGGGCCGCTACAACATGGTGGCCGTGGACATGGGGCCGCATATCCCCGAGGTGCACGCCTGCAACCAGACGCAGGATTGCGACAACCCCGGCAAATCCGCATACCCGGCGGCC
>CAJXKX010000084.1 GCA_913055965.1 uncultured Roseovarius sp. | reverse complement strand
GCCGCACAGGCCCCGGGCGCGACGGCCGTGGCGCAGCAGACAAGCATGGGGGCCGCGCCTCTGCCCCCGGTCGCGCCTGTACCGGGCGCAAGGGGGCTGTCGTCCCCGGTCCCCGTCAAGCCTGCCGTTCCCCAAGCCGCTGGACAGAGCGCGACGACAACGCCTCCGCCTTCCGGCGGGCGGGACGCCCTGCCGCGCCCGGCACTGGCGAGCCCCGCCGAACCCCCGCTGGACGAGGTGGCGCTCGCGGCAGAGGCCGCGCCCGCGCGCGAAACCGAGGCCCCGCCCCCCGAAGCGACGGCGGAGCCGGAGGCCGCCACGCTGCAAGCGCCCGACGCGACGCCCCCCTCGCCTGACATGGCGGCGGCGGACACCCCGCCGGAGGCCACACCCTTTGCCCCGGCGCAGCCCGAGGCCCCGCACGCGGCCCCTGCCAAAGCGCAGGCGGTCCATGCCCCGGGGCAGGCACCAGCCGCGATGCCCTCCGCCAATCCGCTGCCTGCAGAGCCGCCCGCACAGATCCGCACCGGCGAGGCCGCCCTGCCCGCCGCCACAACGCCCACATCCGCGCCCGCCGCACCGCAGCCCACGGCCCGAAGCGGCCCCGCTCGGCTCGACATGACGCAGGCGCAATGGGCCGAGACGCTGGTAGAGGAGGTCACCCGCCACGCGGCGGGCCCCGGCACCGAGCGCCTGACGCTCACGCTCACGCCCGAGCGTCTCGGCACGCTGCAGATCCGGCTCGAGATGCAGGACGGGCTGACCCATGTCCATATCGTGACCGAAACCCCCGAGGCCGCCCGCGCCCTGGCCGATGGCCAGCAAAGGCTGGCCGAGGCGCTCACCCGCGCAGGGCTGGAGCCCGGCTCGCAATCCGCGCAGTCGGGCGGCACCGGGCGCGACCCGGGCCACTCCGGGCAGCCCGCACCCGGCATCCCCGCCGGGCCACAGCCCGAAGACCGCGCCGCAACCGACCCCGTACCGCCGCCGCCGCGCCCCGCACCGCGCGCCACCACATCCGTCGATCTGCTCGCCTGAGGTTTCCCATGTCCGATGCCGCCCTCCCCGATCTGCAAGGCCGCCCCAAGGGCGGGTTGCTCAAGAAACTGATCCTCTTCCCGCTCGGCATCGCGCTGCTTGGCGGGGGCGGGTTCGGCGCGGGGCTCTACTACGCGGGCGAGCGGCTCTCGCCCTCGCAGGAGGTGCTGCGCCTGATCGAGCAGGACGCCGCCGAGGCCGACGCCGAGGGCGAGACCGGTCCCAAGCGCGTGCCGAAGGCAAAGCCCGAAACCCCGGTCTTCGAGACGCAGTATTACGAATTCCCCGACGCGCTCACCACCAATCTCAAGGGCTCGCGCCGCTTTCTGCAGGTCGGCGTCGGCGTCTCGACGCAATACGACGCCACCGTCATCGCCAATGTCGAGACCCATGCCATGGCGCTGCGCTCGGACATGCTCGCGGTGATCAGCGGCTTTGCCGAGGACGAGGTCGAGGGCACGGCGGGGCGCGCGGCGCTCGCCACCGCGCTGCAAGACGCGATCAACGCCCGGCTCGAGGCCCTCGAAGGGTTCGGCGGCATCGAGGGCGTCTATTTCCCCTCCTTCGTGCTGCAATAGGGCCGGGCCATGGCAAGACCCCCCGCCAACAGCACCCACAAGCTCAGCTCCAACGAGGTCGCGGCGCTGGTCGATGGCCTGCTCGACATGGAAAAGGAGCAGGGCAGCGGACCGGAGAACGTGAAACGCTACAAGTTCGGCAGCGACAACCTGTCGATCATGGGCGATTACCACGGGCTGCGGATGATCAACGAACGCTTCTGCCGCCTCGCGCGGCCCGTGTTCCTGCCGTTTTTGCGGATGCACCCGCGCATCTCGGCCTTTCCGCCCGAGGTCAAGAGCTTCGACCATTATTGCGACGAGCTGGAGAATTTCGTCAGCCTGACCACCGCCCGCGTCGAGGCGCTGCGCAGCAATCAGCTGATCATGCTGCCGCCGAATTTCGTCTCGCTGCTGACCAATGCCTATTACGGCGGCAACATCGCCTACCTGCCCAATGCCCGCAGCGAATTCACCGCCGCCGAAAGCCGCGTGATCTCGATCGTGACCGACGGGCTGCACCGCGCGCTCGAGGCGGCGTGGCGCGATCTGATGCCGCTCGCCTTCGCGCAGCCCGTGCACGAGGACAACCTGCAATTCGCGACCTTTGTCGAGAGCGAGGAAAAGGTCGTGTGCTGTTCGTTCATCGTGCAACTGCCCGATGCGGACCCGGCGACGATCGACATGATCTACCCGCTTCAGGCGCTCAAGCCGATCGCGGCGCGGCTGCGCTCGCGGATGCAGTCCGATCAGGTCGATGACGATCTGCGCTGGCGCGCCCGCCTGCGCGAGGCGGTGATGGCGGTGCCGCTCAACGTTACCGCGCGGCTGGCGCAACCCACGGTGCCGCTCACGCATCTGGTCGGGCTCAACCCGGGCCGCGTGGTGCCGGTGGACCTTTCACCGCGCCCGCAGCTTCTGGTCGAGGGCACGGCGCTTTTCGATGGCGAGCCGGGCGCACAGGGCGGGCGCGCCGCGCTCTCGTTGACCCGCAAACTCGACGGCTGACAGCCATTCCGGAGACAGGACCATGACCGAAGACACATCCCAACCCCCGCAAGAGCCCGCAGCGCCCGCGACCGCCCCGGTCGATCTGGGCCTTCTGTCCAACGTGCGCGTCAGCATGACGGTCGAGGTCGGGCACACGCAGATCACGCTGCAGGATCTCTTGCACCTCAACGAGGGCTCGGTGGTCGAGCTTGACCGCATGGCGGGCGACCCGCTCGATATCCTCGTGAACGGCACCCCCATCGCCAAGGGCGAGGTCGTCGTCGTGGGCGAGAAATTCGGCATCCGCTTCGGCGATATCGTCGATCCGAAACAGCGCATCGAGACGCTCTGACGCGGCCCGGTCGGCCCCGCGCGCGTGGCACGAAACCTGCAAGGGCAGACGCAACCATCCCTTGCAGAAGGCGTCTCACCCGTGGACCTGCTCACCCCTGACCGTATCCTGACCCTCGCCGGGTTTCTCGGCTTGCTCGTGCTGGCCTGGGCCGCCATACGCCTGAACCGCGCGCCGCTTGCCGCCCGGCTCAAGGGCGCGCGCCGGATGGAGGTGGCCGAGGTGCTGCCGCTGGGCAATGATGCCCGCGCCATCCTGATGCGCGCCGATGGGCAAAGCATTCTCATCGTCACCGGGCGCAAGGGCGGAACCGCGATGCTGCCCCTCGCCGCCGCGCCGGAGGCGATGGAATGATCCGCGCACTGCTGACGCTCGCCCTGCTGCTCCCGGGCCCGGCCATGGCGCAACAGGGCGTGCCGGTGCTGACCCTCTCGGACGAGGGCGGCACAACCTATTCGCTGTCGCTGCAGATCCTCGCGCTGATGACGGCGCTGACGGTGCTGCCCGCGCTGGTGCTGGGGATGAGCGCCTTTACCCGGATCATCATCGTCCTGTCGATCCTGCGGCAGGCCATGGGCACGATGCAGACCCCGCCCAATCAGGTGCTGATCGCGGTGGCGCTGTTTCTGACCTTCTTCGTCATGCAGCCGGTGCTGAGCGACATCTACATCACCGCCGTCGCCCCCTATCTCGACGGGCAGATGGCCCCCGACATCGCCGTCGGCCTCGCCTGGGACAAGCTGTCGGCCTTCATGCTCGCCAACACGCGGCAGAACGACCTGCTGATGTTCTCGGAACTGGCGGGCAACGGCCCCTTTGAGAGCACCGACGCGGTGCCGGTCTCGGTGCTCCTGCCCGCCTATATCACCTCGGAACTCAAGACCGCGTTCCAGATCGGGTTCCTGCTGTTCCTGCCGTTTCTGGTGATCGACATGGTGATCGCCTCGATCCTGATGGCGCTCGGCATGATGATGCTGTCGCCGATGATCGTGTCGCTGCCGTTCAAGCTCCTGCTGTTCGTGCTGGTCGATGGCTGGGCGCTGACCATGGGCTCGCTCGCCTCCAGCTTTCAGGGCGGGTTGTGATGGATTTCGACACCAATATCGAGCATCTGCAACTGGCCTACTGGAACATCCTGCTGACCGCGGGGCCGGTGCTTCTGGTGGCGCTCGGCGTGGGTCTGGTGATCGGCATCCTGCAGGCCGCCACCTCGATCAACGAGGCGACGCTCAGCTTCGTGCCCAAGATGGCCATCGTGGTGCTGACCATGGCGGCGATGTCGGGCTTCATGCTGGGCACGCTGAGCGACTACTTCACCCATGTCTTCGACACCATCGCGACGATGCGCTGAGCGATGCTGCCCGATCTCGCCCCCTCCGCCACCGGACTGCCGGGGCTGGAACTGACCGAACTGACCGGGCTGGCGCTGCAATTCCTGTTTGCGATGCTGCGGGTCGGGGCGTTCGTGGTCTCGGCCCCGCTCTTTGCCGCGCGGTTCGTGTCGCTGCCGGTGCGGATCATCATCGCGGTCGCGCTGACGGTGCCGCTGATGGGCAATGTGCCCCTGCCCGACCCCGAAACGCTCGCCTCCCTTACCAGCGTTCCCGTCGCCCTGCGCGAGATCGCCATCGGGCTGGCGGCTGGGATGGTGCTGCAAATCCTCTTCGCCGCCGCCGTGATGGCGGGCGACCGCATCGCCAACACCGCCGGTCTCGGCCTCGCGGCGCAGGTCGACCCCGCGACCGGCTCGCAAAGCCCGGTGATCGGGCAATTCTTCATGCTGTTCCTGCTGTCGGTCTTCGTGACGCAGGACGGGCATCTTGCGGCAATCCGTCTGATCCTCGACAGCTACCGCCTCGTGCCCATCGGCGCGCCCATCGAGGGCACGGCGCTGACCGGCGCGGGGCTGTCGGCCACCGGCGAGATGTTTCGCGACGCGGCGCAGATCATGATGCCGGTGGTGTCGGTCCTCTTGCTGCTCAATCTCGTGATCGGGGTGATCACCCGCTCGGCGCCAACGCTCAACATCTTCGCCTTCGGCTTTCCGCTCACCATGAGCGTGACGCTGCTCCTGCTCTTCCTAAGCACCGCCACGCTTGGCGAGGCCCTGGCCGAGCGGGTGGCACGCGCCTTGCAGCACCTCATGACCATGATGGACGGATTACCCGATGGCTGACGCCGACGACGGACAGGAAAAGACCGAGGAGCCGACCCAGAAGCGCCGCGAGGAGGCGCGCGAGGAAGGCCGCGTGATCACCTCGACCGAGGTGTTCGTTCTGGTCACGCTCGCCGCCGGCACGCTTCTGTTGGTGATCGGCAAGCCGGGCCTGCCCGCGCTGGCCGGGCTCTGGGCGTCGGGGCTGGTGATCGCGCCGGGCGAGGCGCTCGATGCGCTGCTCATCAGCCGCACGCGCGACCTCATGCTCTGGATGCTGGCCGCGGGGCCGGTGCTGGGCCTGCCCCTAGTGGCCGTTGTGCTGATGGCGCAGAGCGGCATGGGCGGGCTCAATTTCGCGCCCAAGGCGCTTGGCTTCAAGGCCGACAAGATCAACCCGCTTGAAGGCTTCAAGCGCATGGTCTCGATGAAGGCGCTGGTCGATCTGGGCAAGGCGATGCTCAAGGTCACGCTGCTGCTGGCCGCGGGCGCGCTCATGCTGCAACCGGTGCTGCCGCTGCTCGAAGGCGCGGCGACGCTCGCGCCCGGGGATGCGATGGTGCTCTTCGGCACGGCGATGCTGCGGGTGCTGGGCGGGCTGCTGATCGGGCTGGCGGTGATCGCGGCGCTGGATCTGGCGTGGCAGATCCATTCCAACACCAAGGCGCTGCGCATGTCGCGGCAGGACATCAAGGACGAGACCAAGGAATCCGAAGGCTCGCCCGAACAGAAGGGCGAGATCCGCCGCCGCCAGATAGAGGCCGCGCGCCGCGCCTCGGAGCGCAAGGCGCTGGCCGATGTGCCGCTGGCCACCGCGATCATCACCAACCCGACGCATTTCGCCGTGGCGCTGCGCTATGACCCGGAAAGCGGGCAGGCCCCCGTGGTGCTCGCCATGGGAAAGGGCCGCATCGCGCGCGAGGTGATGCGCCGCGGACGCCGCGCCGGAGTGATGACGCTGCAAGTGCCCCCCTTGGCGCGCGCGCTCTATTTCACCGGTGCCATCGGGCGCGAAATCCCCGAGGCGCTCTATACTGCGGTGGCGGTGATCCTCGCCCATGTCTGGCGGCTCGAACAGGGCCAGCCCGACCCCACCCCCGAGGTCGACCTGCCCGAGACGCTCCGGCTCGACGAATTCGGCCGCCCGACGCAAAGGACATGACATGCCACGCAGACGCAGTTCCACCGGCGAGATGATCTCGACCCTGTGCTTTCTCGGTGTCGGGCTCTGGTCTCTGGGCGAGGCGGCGCTGGCGCCCTGGCCGAAGGCGGCGGTGCTTGCGCTGTGCGCGCTCGCCTGTCTTGCCGGGGCGGCCCGCCACCCGATCGCGCGGGCCCTGGGGTCGGGGTCGGGGCGCCGCGAATGAGCGCCACGGCAGGCCCGGAGCCGGATACCGGTTGTAAAATCCGGCGAGGCAGCTAATACATCCTCAGGTCGTAAAGCGTGATCTGTTGGGGGCGGCGCGACGCGACGGCGGACGGAAACCAGTGCGGGACAACCCAACTCATGGCTCTCAAGATCCTCTTGGCCGACGATCACAACCTCCTCGCCGAAGCCGTGGGCAACATGCTCAACGCCCTCCCGGATTACGAGGCGATCACCACCGACACGCTCGACGGTGCCCTCGCCGTGCTGGATGCGCAGGACGATATCGCGCTGGTGCTGCTGGATCTCAAGATGCCCGGCATGGTGGGTCTCGCCAGCGTCAGGACGGTCATCGAAAGGGCAGGCGACGGCAAGGTCGCGCTGTTCACCGGCATGGTCGACCGGCAGTTTCTCAACAGCGCGCTGGAGTTGGGCTGTCGCGGCCTGATCCCCAAGACGATGCCGCTGCAATCGCTCAACAGCGTGATCCAGCTGATCCTTTCGGGGCAGGTCTTCGTGCCCACCGGCGCGGCCCAACCCGGCGGCGACCGGGCGGGCGGGGACGGCGCGGGATTGTCGGAAAAGGAGCTGTTCGTTCTGCGCCTCGCGGCGGACGGGCTGACCAACAAGGAAATCGCCCGCGACATGGACACCAGCGAAATGACGGTCAAGATGCACATGCGCTCGATCTGCAAGAAGCTGGGGGCGCGCAATCGCGCCCACGCGGCGATGATCAGCCGCGAACGCGCCCTGATCTGAGCCACTCGGCATCGCGCCCCGCCCACCGGCAAGGGCCCTGATCCGGCACCGGAATTCCCCCGACCGAACTTTTCTTGTCACATTGCCGTCTCTATGGCATGGGAACGAAAATCACTTTTGCGCGAAACGAGCATTTCCACGCGATGGTGTGCAAGAACCGACCGGGGAGGGAGCGGTGACGCCATTCGATAACGCGAGCCTGCACGATTGGGCAGGATACCTGGGCGTTGCTGTCTACCTCGGCTCCTATGTGGCACTGCAGTTGGGCTTCATCCGCGGCAGCGGTTACCACTATGCGTTTCTCAACATGATCGCGGCGTCCCTCCTGCTGATCAGCCTCTACGAGAATTTCAACCTCGCCTCGGCGATCATCCAGGGCAGCTGGATCCTGATCAGTCTCGTGGGCATCACCCGCGTGTTCCTGATCAACCACCGGCTGGGCTTCAACGAGGAAGAGGCGTATCTGATCGACAAGGGGCTGGAGGCGATGCCGAAACCGCTGTCGGGGGTCGCCACC
>CAJXKX010000083.1 GCA_913055965.1 uncultured Roseovarius sp. | reverse complement strand
GCAATGTGGCCCCCGATCCGCTGGACAGCCCGTGACGGCACGGATAGGACAGCGACATGGCCAAGCCCAAGGACAACCCCAATTACAAGGTCGTCGCCGAGAACCGGCGCGCGCGGTTCGACTATGCCATCGAGGACGATCTCGAATGCGGGATCATGCTCGAGGGCTCGGAGGTCAAGTCGCTGCGGCAGGGCAGTGCCAATATCGCCGAGAGCTATGCCACCGTCGATGACGGCGAGCTGTGGCTGATCAACGGCTATATCGCGCCCTACGAGCAGGCCAAGACCTTTGGCCACGAGGAGCGCCGGCGGCGCAAGCTCTTGGTATCCAAGAAGGAATTGGCCAGGCTGTGGAACGAGACGCAGCGCAAGGGCATGACGCTGGTGCCTTTGGTGCTGTATTTCAACCATCGCGGCATCGCCAAGATCAAGATCGGCATCGCCAAGGGCAAGAAGACCCACGACAAGCGCGAAACCGCCGCCAAGCGCGACTGGAACCGGCAGAAGCAGCGGCTGCTGAAAGAGCACGGGTAGCGGCGCGGCTCCCGGCGCTTTTCGGGCCCTGCGGCGGCACGCGACCTTGCCCTTTTTCCCCTCGGGCTGTAGTCAGATCACGTTTCACAGCGTGGGGGCGCAGATGTCCGACGATCCCAAGACCCTGGTCTCGACCGCATGGCTGGCCGCGCATCTCAAGGACCCCGATCTGCGAGTGCTCGACGCCACCGCCTTTCTGCCCGGCACCGGGCGGGATGCGCGCGCCGAATACGAGGCGGCGCATATCCCCGGCGCGCGGTTCTTCGATATCGACGAGATCAGCGACGCGCGGTCCGACCTGCCGCACATGGTGCCGCCGGTCGAGAAATTCATGTCGCGGATGCGCGCCATGGGCGTGGGCGACGGGCATCAGGTGGTGGTCTACGACACGCACGGGCTGTTCTCGGCGGCGCGGGTCTGGTGGCTGTTTCGCCTCATGGGGCATGACGATGTGGCGGTGCTCGATGGCGGCCTGCCCAAATGGCAGGCGGAGGGGCGCGAGATCGAGGACCTGCCGCCCGTGGTGCGCGACCGGCACATGACGGTGCGGCGGCAGAACCACATGGTGCGCGACGTCACGCAGGTCTCTGCCGCGACCAAGCTGGGCGATCACGAGATCCTCGACGCGCGGCCCGCTGGCCGCTTTCGCGGCGAGGACCCCGAACCGCGCCCCGGCTTGCGCGGCCGGCACATCCCGGGATCGAAGAGCGTGCCGTCCGGGGCGCTGCTCAACCCGGACAAGACGATGAAATCGCCCGACGATCTGCGCGCGGTGTTCGCGGAAGCGGGCGTCGATCTGGGCAAGCCCGCGATCACCACCTGCGGATCGGGGCTGACGGCGGCGATCATCAACCTTGCGCTGGAACGGATCGGCAAGGCCGACCACGCGCTCTACGACGGATCATGGGCGGAATGGGGCGCGTATCCGACGCTGCCCGTCGCCACGGGAGAAAGCTGAATGTTCGAACATCTCAAGGAAAAGCCGGCCGACAAGATCATCGCGCTGGGGCAGGCGTTTCGCGAGGACCCGCGCGAGACCAAGATCGACCTCGGTGTGGGGGTCTACAAGAACCCCGAGGGCGTGACCCCGGTGATGCGCGCGGTCAAGGCGGCGGAAAAGCGGCTTTGGGAGGAGGAGACGACCAAGGCCTATACCGCGCTGGCGGGCGATCCGGCCTTTAACGGCGCGATGGCCGATCTGGTGCTGGGCGATGCCGTCGCGCGCGACAACGTCGCCACGCTGGCCACGCCGGGCGGCACCGGCGCGGTGCGGCAGGCGTTTGATCTCGTCCGCATGGCCAATCCGGGCGCGCGCGTTTTCGTGTCCGATCCGACCTGGCCCAACCATCTGAGCATCCTTGCCTATCTCGGGATGGAGGTGGTCAATTACCGCTATTTCGACAGCGCCACCTGCGCGGTCGATTTCGACGGGATGATGGCCGACCTGGAGGGCGTGCGCGCGGGCGACGTGGTGCTGCTGCACGGCTGCTGCCACAACCCCACGGGGGCGAACCTGACGATGCCGGAATGGCGCGCGGTGGTCGAACGGCTGAATGCCGCCGGTGCGCTGCCGATGATCGACATTGCCTATCAGGGCTTCGGCGACGGGCTCGAGGCCGATGCGGCGGCGGTGCGTTATGTGGCGGCGAACTGTCCCGAGGTGCTGATCGCGGCGAGTTGCTCCAAGAATTTCGGCATCTACCGCGAGCGCACCGGCATCCTGATGGCGGTGATGCAGGAGACGGGGCGGCGCGCGCTGACGCAGGCCAACCTCGCCTATCTCAACCGGCAGAATTACTCCTTTCCGCCCGATCACGGCGCGCGGCTGGTGAGCATGGTTCTGACCGATGACGCGCTGCGCGCCGACTGGCAGGCGGAACTCGAGGATGTGCGCACGGGGATGCTGAAGCTGCGCGAGCAGCTTGCGGGCGAATTGCAGCGGCTCTCGGGGTCGGACCGGTTCGGCTTCATCGCGCAGCACCGGGGCATGTTCTCGCGGCTTGGTGCCACGCCCGAGCAGGTCGAGCGGCTGCGCGAGGAGCACGCGATCTACATGATCGGCGACAGCCGGATCAACATCGCGGGCCTGAACGATCGCACCGTGCCGATCCTCGCCAAGGCGCTGATCGACGCGGGCGTGTGACGAAAAGGGGCGCGGCCCCGAAGGCCGCGCCCCGCCCGATCCGTCAGGTATCTCGCTTATTTCGGCAGGATCACCCCGTCGATGACGTGGATGACGCCGTTGCTGGCCTCGATATCGGCCTGCACCACGTTGGCGCCGTCCACCGTGACACCGCCCTCGGTGCCGATGGTGACCTCGCCGCCCTGCACGGTCGCGGCGGTCATGCCGTCGCTGAGATCGCCCGACATCACCTTGCCCGGCACCACGTGATAGGTGAGGATCGCGGTCAGCTGATCCTTGTTCTCGGGCTTGAGCAGATCCTCGAGCGTGCCCTCGGGCAGCGCGGCGAAGGCATCGTCGGTCGGGGCGAAGACGGTGAAGGGGCCATCGCCCTTGAGCGTCTCGACGAGGTCGGCGGCCTGCACGGCGGCGACGAGGGTCGAGAAGCTGTCGTTGCCTGCGGCGATATCGACGATGTCCTTGGAGTGATCGTCGGCGAAGGCGGGGCCTGCCATCAGCGTGGCTGCGGTCAGGGCGAGACAGGTTCTGTGAAGCATGTGATTTCCTCCGTTGTGTTTTCCGGTCTGTCCGGTCTTGGTTGCGATCCGCGTCTGCGGGATCGATGCGGGGCATACGCGGCTTGGGGCGCGCCGGTTCAGCGGGGATTTCCGCTCATGCCGCTTGACGCGAAAGGGGGCGTCGCTAAGCCGGTGACGTCTGAAACATCCAATCACGAAAACGTGAAGAAGCGGGATTTCGCGGGGGGCACGAGGCCGCGCCGCGCGCCCGCGGCTTGAGCTTCGGGTCCGCGGCTGACATGCTCGATCTTGCAAGGAGAGCCGCCGTCTTGATCCGTATCCTGCACACCGCCGACATCCATCTCGACGCGCCGCTCGCCTCGCTAGCGCTGCGTGACGAAGGGCTGCGCGAGACCGTCGCGGCGGCCACGCGCGGCGCTTTCGAGCGCATCGTCGAGCGCGCCATCGCCGAGCGGGTCGCGGCGCTCCTGATCTCGGGCGACCTGTTCGACGGGCACGCCCGCAGCGCGCGCACCGCCGCCTTTCTGATCGGGCAGTTCGAGCGGCTGCACGCGGCGGGCATCCGCAGCTTTTACATCAAGGGCAATCATGACGCCGAGAACCCGGTGACGGGCGCGCTCGACCTGCCCGAGGGTGTGCATCTGTTCGATGCGCGGGGCGGCAAGGTGCAGCTTGATGGCGATATCTGGATTCACGGGGTGAGCTTTGCCGACCGGCACGCGCCCGAAAGCCTCCTGCCGCGCTTTGGTGCGCCGGTGCCGGGGGCGGTCAATATCGCGATGCTGCACACGTCGCTCGCGGGCGCGCCGGGGCACGACCCCTACGCGCCCTGCAGCGTCGAGGAGTTGCGCGCCATGGGCTTCGATTACTGGGCGCTGGGCCATGTCCACAAGCGGCAGGTCCATGCCGACGGCGCGCCATGGGTGGTGATGCCCGGCACGCCGCAGGGGCGCGACATCGGCGAGACGGGGCCGAAATCGGCGACGCTCCTCAGTATCGGGGAGGGGCGGATCGAGGTCTCGGAAGTGCCGACCTCGGTGGTGGAATTCACCCGTGCCACGGTGGATGCGACCGAGGTGGAGAGCGACGACGCCCTGCGCGCGCGGCTGCGCGCGGCGCTGCGCGAGACCGCCGCGGGACTGCGCTCGGAGACGGGTGTGGTGCGGGTGCGGCTCGGGGGGACGACGCGCCGCCGATGGCAGATCCTGCGCGATGCCGACTATTGGCAGGCGCAGGCGGCGGAAATCGCCCGCGAGACCGGGGCGCTGTGGCTCGATGCCCTGCGGTTCGATCTCGACATGGCGGATGCGCCGGGCGCGACCGGGACGGCGGTGGGCGAGTTGGCCGCGCTGATGGAACGGATCGCCGAGGAACCCGGCCCCGCCGCCGCCGCGCGCGCCGAGCTGGATGCGGTGATCGCCGACCTGCCGCCCGCGGGTCGCGCGCGCCTTCTGCCCGACGAGCAGAGCGCCGAGAGCCTGCACCGGGCGCTGTCGGAGCGCGGCGCGCGACGGGTGCTGGCGCGCCTGCGGGGGGCGGAGGGCTGATGCGCCTGCGCCGCCTCTGCCTCGAGCGGTTCGGGCATTTCACCGGCCGCGACTTCGATTTCGGTGCGGCGGGGGACGGGCCGGATTTCCACATCGTCCACGGCCCGAACGAGGCCGGCAAGACCACCACGATGGAGGGCGCGCTGCGGCTGTTCTACGGGTTTCCGCATCGCGAGGCCTATGATTTCCGCCATCAGCGCAAGAACCTGCGGGTGTCTGCCGTGGTCGAGATCGACGGAGCGGCGCGGCACCTGACGCGGCTGCCGCTGCGCAGCGGCGCGCTGGTGGACGAGACCGGCACCGCCCTGCCCGAGGCCGCGCTCGCCGCGCATCTGGGAGGTCTGGGCGAAGAGGATTACCGCAACCTGCTTTGCCTCGACGACGACACGATCGAGCGCGGCGGCGAAGAGATCGCGCGGGCGCGCGGCGATATCGGGCGGCTGCTGTTTTCCGCCGCGGCCGGGGTGGCGGAACTGGGCAGCGCGCTCGATGCCGTGCGCGCCGAGGCCGATGCGATCTGGGGCAAGCGCAAGAGCAAGACGCGGGTGGCCGAACTCAAACGCAGCCTTGCGCAGGTGGAAAAGGAGATGCGCGCGCACGATATCTCGGCAAGCGCGTGGCGCGGCCTGAAGAAGGCGCTGGCCGAGGCGAAGGCGCACGAAAGCGGCGCGCGGGAGGCGCGGGACGGGCTGCAGCATCGTGCTGCCATGCTGGCCGCCGAGCGCCGGGCGCTGCCGCAGGTCGATGCGCTCGATGCGCTGGAGGCGCGGCTCGCGCCCTTTGCCGAGTGGCCCGAGAGGCTCGATTTCGATCCCGAGGGGCTGGTCGCGCTGGTGGCCGAAGACAGCCGCGCGCGCGCCGATGCCGCGCGGCTCGACGCCGAGATCGAGGAGATGCCGGGCTCGACCCGCACGGCGGTCGACGCGGCCGCGGCCGTCGGCTGCGACGTGGCCCAGATCGTCAAGTCGCTGCTGTTCGCCGCCGACGACGGTCGCGTCTGGCTGGTGCTGGCCAGCGGACCCAACCGCGTCGACCCGGCCCTGCTGGAGCTGCACGTCGGCAGCACGCCCCGCCTCGCGGATCCCGCGACGGTGCGGGACGTGACCGGGTTCGCGATCGGCGGCGTGGCGCCGGTCGGACTGGCCAACGAGGTGCCGGTCCTGATGGACCAGGACCTGCTCGCCTACGACGTCGTGTGGGCCGCCGCGGGAACGCCGAAGAGCGTCTTCCCCGTCGACCCGGCGGAGCTTCGGGACGCGATCCGCGCGACCGTCGTCGCCGTCACGAGTCCCGCGTGAGCGAACCACGGACGCGGTCCGCCGCCGGACTCGCCTCCGGCAGCTGGTCGCGGCCTCGCTCGTGGCGCGTGTTCGGCCTGCGGCTGCTCCACCTGAACGTCGGACTCATGATCTTCGGGCTGAGCATCGCCCTGATGTTGAACGGGCGGGTCGGCCTTCCCGCGTGGGACGTCTTCCACCAGGGCGTCGCCCTGAGAACGCCGCTGACGATCGGACAGGCCATGATCCTGGCCGGCCTCGCGCTGATCGTGGTCGCCTGGCGGGTCGCGCGCGTCCGTCCGGGCGTCGGCACGCTCTTCAACATGCTGGCGGTGGGCCTGTGGGTGGACCTGTTCCTGGGATGGTCGGCCTTCCCGGTCGCGGACGGGGGCCTCGCAGGCTGGGCTCTCTTCGCGGCGGGCGTCCTGCTGAACGGCCTGGCGACGGGCCTCTACATCACGGCCGGCCTGGGCGCGGGACCCCGCGACAGCTTCGCCCTCGCCCTGGCCGACCTCACGGGAGCGAAGGTGCGACGGGCCCGCACGGGCATGGAGCTGATCGTCCTGGCGACCGGCTGGGCGCTGGGCGGCACCGTCGGCTGGGGGACGCTGGTGTTCGCCCTCGCGATTGGTCCGCTCATGCAGGGAAGCTTGCAGGTCCTGGCCGGCCTGAACGAATCGTATCGGCGGATGGAGGCGCGCGTTCCCGCTGCAGGCGCGAGCGAGCCGCTGTCCTGAGGCAACCCTCGGGATGCGACGCCCCTCCGGGCCGCGCGGCGGTATCCTTCGCGAGCGGTGGAGCGTGCGCCCGTAGCTCAGGTGGATAGAGCAGGGGACTCCTAAGCCTCGTGTCGCAGGTTCGAATCCTGCCGGGCGCACCAACCGGTCCGATCCATGCGTCCCGTCCCCACCCCCACCCCACCCATCTACTGCGTCGCCGACGTCGAGACCGACGGCCCGCATCCGGGCCGCCATTCGATGCGCAGCCTGGCCGTCGTCGCGGTCGACGACACGGGCGAGGAGCTGGGGGCCTTCTCGTCCAGGCTGCTTCCGTTGGAGGGCGCTGAGACCGACCCCGTCACGATGGCGTGGTGGGCGCGCGAGGAGTCCGCCTGGCACGAGGCGACGCGCGATCCGCGGCCAGCTGCCGAGGTCGTGCCCAAGCTGATCGCCTGGCTCCGGACCCTGCCCGCACCTCGCGTCTTCGTCGCGCATCCGCTTGCGTTCGACGGTCCTTGGATCGACGCCTACCTGGATCGGTTCGGCGACGGTGCCCGGCTGTTCGACCCGCACGCTGTCGATCCGCTCTTCCACGGAGCCGGGATCGATCTCGCCAGCCACGTGCGCAGCGCGTTCGACCTGCCGTGGAGCGAGCGACCGCCGGCCTATCCGGACGAGCTCCGAAACGGCGTTCCGCATGACCACACCGCGGTGTCCGACGCCCGCGGCCATGCCGCGCTGTTCGTCCGCAGTCGCGAGGCGGCCCGCGATCCGAAGCGGCGCGAGCGACTCCGGCGCATCCTGCTCGCCTCGCTCGGCACCGTCGGAAAAGGCCCGACCCCCTCCGCCTGAGCGAGCGCGTACGCTGGCCAGGAGGAGGTGCACCATGCTGGTCCGCGAGTTCATGCACGCCGACCCGGTGACGATCACCCCCGACACGCCCCTGCTGGAAGCCGAGTGGCGCATGCAGGAAGGCGGCTTCCGTCACCTTCCGATCGTCG
>CAJXKX010000082.1 GCA_913055965.1 uncultured Roseovarius sp. | reverse complement strand
GTCAACGAGGCCTGAGGGCCCGCGGACCCTGACACACCCCGACGGGCCGGGAACGGGCCGGGCGCAGCACCGCCCGGCCCGTGCGGCGCGGCGCGCGCCGCACGGAGACCCGCTATTCAAGCGCGCCTCACATTCTTGATGAGGATTTCTCGTTTGTGTTCCGGCGCGCGCGGTGGCATCGCTTGCCATCTCACCAATTCCGGAAAGCGCGACATGACCGACGCCCTCACCAAGATGCTCGCCACCCGCGCGTGGATCCTCGCCGACGGTGCCACCGGCACCAACCTTTTCAACATGGGGCTGCAATCGGGCGACGCGCCGGAATTGTGGAACGAAGAGCATCCCGACCGTATCCGTGCGCTCTACCAGAGCGCGGTCGATGCGGGCAGCGACCTTTTCCTGACCAATTCCTTCGGCGGCAACGCCGCGCGGCTCAAGCTGCACGGGGCCGAGAGGCGCGCAGGCCACCTGTCGCGCATCGCCGCCGAGATCGGCCGCGAGGTGGCGGACCGCAGCGACCGCGACGTGGTCGTGGCCGGCTCGGTCGGCCCCACCGGCGAGATCATGGCCCCCATGGGATCGCTCACCCATGCGCTCGCCGTCGAGATCTTTCACGAACAGGCCGAGGGGCTCAAGGAGGGCGGGGCCGATGTGCTCTGGCTCGAAACGATCAGCGCCCCCGAGGAATACAAGGCGGCCGCCGAGGCTTTCGCGCTGGCCGGGATGCCGTGGTGCGGCACCATGAGCTTCGACACCGCCGGGCGCACGATGATGGGCGTCACCTCCGAGGACATGGCGAAGATGGTGGAAAAGCTGCCCAACCCGCCCATCGCCTTTGGTGCCAATTGCGGCGTGGGCGCGTCGGACCTCTTGCGCACCGTGCTTGGGTTCGTCGCGCAGGGGTCGGAACGGCCGATCATCGCCAAGGGCAACGCGGGCATCCCGAAATACCATGACGGGCACATCCATTACGACGGCACGCCCGAATTGATGGCCGAATACGCGGTGCTCGCGCGCGACGCGGGCGCGCGCATCATCGGCGGATGCTGCGGCACCATGGCCGACCACCTGCGGCAGATGCGCACCGCGCTCGAGACGCGCGCCCCGGGTCCGCGCCCGACGCCCGAGCAGATCACCGACCTTATCGGGCCGTTCTCCTCGGCCACCGACGGCACCGGCGACGACGAGGCGCAGCCGCGCCGCACCCGCCGCACCCGTCGCCGCGCCTGAGAGTCAGGCCCCGAGCGCGCGCAGCACCCCCGGCAGCGCCTCGGGCAGGTCCTCTGCGATCAGGCCGGGGCCTGTGGCGCGGGCGCATTCGGCATGCAGCCAGGCAGCGGCCTCGGCGGCCTCCATCGCACCCAGGCCCCGCGCCATCAGCCCGGCAATGAGCCCCGCCAGCACATCCCCCGCCCCTGCGGTCGCAAGCCAGGGGGCCGCGCGGCCGTAGCAGGCGGCGTGGATCGCACAGCGCCCGTCCGGCGCGGCGATCACGGTATCGGGCCCCTTGAGCAGCACCACGCAGCCCGCGCGCGCCGCAGCCGTCCGCACCGCATCGACGCGCGAAAAGGCCGGGCCAGCGCTGGCGGGCGCAGCCAGCCGCGCGGCGATATCGGGAAAGAGCCGCGCGAACTCGCCCCCGTGCGGTGTGAGCACGCAGCCCGGATGCAGCATGGCAAAGAGCGCCTGCGGATCCTCCCCGAACGCCGTGAGCGCATCGGCATCCAGCACCGCAGGGCGGGGTTTCGCCCGGGCACCGCCCGCCCCTTGGCCCGGCATCGCAGATTCGTCCCCAACCGCGCGCGACGCATCCGTGCCGCCCGAAAGGCGGGGTTCGCCCCCGCCACACACCACCGGCATCAGCGCACGAGCACGCGCCGTTCCCAGCCCCGGCCCGAGGCAGAGCGCGTTGATCCGACGATCACTCAGCACCCCCTCCAGCCCCGCGCCGTCCTCGACGCGGGTGAGCATCAGCGCCGTGATCTGCGCAGCCACCTCCATCTGCGCCGCGCCCGGCACACCAAGCGTCACCAGCCCCGCGCCCGCCCGAAGCGCCGCGCGCGCGGCCAGCCGCGCGGCCCCGGTGCGCCCTGCCCCGCCGGTCAGAACCAGCGCATGCCCGTGGCCATACTTGTGCGCCCCTTCCCCCTTGGCCAGCCGCGCCGCCGCGGGTGCCGCGCAGAGCGTGACCGCGCCGGGCAGCGGATCGTGCGACAAGCCGATATCGGCCACGGCGAGCGCGCCGCAATGCGCCGGACCATCGGCCAGGTAGTGCCCCGGCTTGAGACCGTGAAAGCTGACGGTAAGATCGGCGCGCATCGCCGCGCCCAGCACCCGCCCGCTATCGGCGCAGAGGCCAGAGGGGATGTCCACCGCCACCAGCCGGGGCGCGGACAGCGCCGCGAGGTCGGCGGGCAGCCCCTCGAGCGGGCGCGCAAGCCCGGTGCCGAAGAGCGCATCGACCACGAGCGATGCCTCCGAGGCGTCGCGGGCCTCGGCCAGCGGGCGCGTGTCGCCCAGCGCCGACCAGCGCCGGTAATTGGCCGCCGCGTCGGGCGGCAATCGTCCGGGATCGCCCAGCAGATACGCGGTCACCCGCCAGCCCCGTTCCGCCAGGAGCCGCGCGACGACAAAGCCGTCGCCGCCATTGTTGCCCGGCCCGCACCAGACCGCGGCCTGCCCGCCCGCGCGCCCGAGACCGGGCCAGCGTGCCAGCAGCGCCGCGACCACGCCGCGCCCCGCGCGCTCCATCAGCCCAAGCCCGGTCACGGCACCCGAGCCGATAGCGGCGCGCTCATGGGCGCGCATCTGCGCACCGGTCAGCAGGTCGGTCATCCCCTCGGCCCCTCCTGTTCGTGCCACGGCGGTGCGCGGCGATTCAATTTCGCCCTCATTTAGGGCATTTTGCATATTTTTTAGGCAAACGATGCAAAAGCAGCCCCCCGGATATCCGGAAAACAGCCTATCCGATTGTCGCCCCCGGCGGGAAGTGGTCTGAGCGGGATCGAACACGGTCAGGGAGGCTCTGCTGCCATGAAAAAGATCGAGGCGATCATCAAGCCCTTCAAGCTCGACGAGGTGAAGGAAGCCTTGCAGGAAGCCGGCATCCAGGGGCTCTCGGTCATCGAGGTCAAGGGATTCGGTCGGCAGAAGGGCCACACCGAACTCTATCGCGGCGCGGAATACGTCGTGGACTTCCTGCCCAAGGTCAAGATCGACGTGGTCGTGGATGACGACCAGGTCGAGGGCGCGATCGAGGCGATCGTGGACGCGGCGCGCACCGACAAGATCGGCGACGGCAAGATCTTCGTCAGCCCCGTCGAGCACGCCATCCGCATCCGCACCGGCGAGACCGGTCCGGACGCATTGTGACGACCCAACACCCAAACCAGACATCAGCGAATGAAAGGGACCAGCGCATGAGCACAGACGCGCTTCTCAAGCAGATCAAGGACGAGGATATCGAGTATGTCGACATCCGCTTCACCGACCCGCGCGGCAAGCTCCAGCACGTGACCGTGATGGCCGACCAGGTCGACGAGGATTTCCTCGACGAAGGGTTCATGTTCGACGGGTCGTCGATCGCCGGATGGAAGAGCATCGAAGCCTCGGACATGAAGCTTCTGCCCGACACCAACAGCGCCTATGTCGATCCGTTCTACGCGGAAAAGACGCTCTGCGTGCATTGCTCGGTGGTCGAGCCCGACACCGGCGAGCCCTATAACCGCGACCCGCGCGGCACCGCCGAGAAGGCCGAGGCCTATCTCAAGTCTTCCGGCATCGGCGACAGCGCCTTTTTCGGCCCCGAGGCGGAGTTCTTCATCTTCGACGATGTCCGCGTCAGCAACAAGATCAACAAGGTCTCGTACGAGGTCGACGCGATCGACGCGTCGTGGAACACCGACACCGAATACGAGATGGGCAACACCGGCCATCGCCCCGGCGTCAAGGGCGGCTATTTCCCGGTCAACCCGATCGATGACGGCCAGGACCTGCGCTCGGAGATGCTCTCGACGATGAAGCGCCTCGGCATGAAGGTCGACAAGCACCACCACGAGGTGGCCTCGTGCCAGCACGAGCTGGGCCTGATCTTCGACAGCCTGACCAAGCAGGCGGACGAGCTTCAGAAATACAAGTACGTCATCCACAACGTGGCACAAGCCTATGGCAAGTCGGCCACCTTCATGCCCAAGCCGATCTATGGCGACAACGGCACCGGCATGCATGTCAACATGTCGATCTGGAAGGACGGCAAGCCGCTTTTCGCCGGCGACAAGTATGCCGACCTGAGCCAGGAAGCGCTGTGGTTCATCGGTGGTCTGCTCAAGCACGCCAAGACGCTCAACGCCTTCACCAACCCCTCGACCAACAGCTACAAGCGGCTGATCCCCGGTTTCGAGGCCCCGGTGCTGCGGGCCTATTCGGCGCGCAACCGCTCGGGCTGCATCCGTATCCCGTGGACCGAGAGCCCCAAGGCCAAGCGCGTCGAGGCCCGCTTCCCCGACCCGTCGGCGAACCCCTACCTCGCCTTTGCCGCTCTGCTGATGGCCGGGCTCGACGGCATCAAGTCGCGTATCGACCCGGGCGAGGCGATGGACAAGAACCTCTACGATCTTCCCGCCGAAGAGCTCGAGGGCATCCCGACCGTCTGCGGCAGCCTGCGCGAGGCGATCGACGCACTGGCAGCGGATCACGAGTTCCTGCTGGCGGGCGACGTGTTCACCAAGGACCAGATCGACGGCTACATCGCGCTCAAGATGGAAGAGATCGAGCTCTACGAGCACACGCCGCACCCGGTCGAGTTCCTGATGTACTACAGCTGCTGATCGCGCAGCCGATCCGGCGGCGCCACAGTTCCGCCAGATTCACAACCATGAGGCGCTCCGTTCGCGGGGCGCCTTTCTCTTTGCGTGCAGGCCCGGGCCCGGCATGGCAGGAAAAAAACGCGTCGGGCGATCTGCCCAATTCTATCCGCATTTGAAACAAACTGGTTGCCATTTTGCCTGCGACAAAGGCTCCGGACAGAAACCGACAGGTGCCACCATGACCGATACTGTGCAAAAGGTTCAGGCCGGACTAGTTTTCCTCGGTAGGAAATCCTTCGATATCGCCACCATCACCTGCGCGCTTGCGGATACGCTCGAACGCCTGGGGGAACGGGTGGAGGAACGGCGCTGCGACAGCGACACACACGCCACCGTGCGGGCGCAGCGGCTGGCGTGCCGGGTCCGGATCGCCGATGGCCGCGCCCTGCCGCGGATCGAGACGATTCCCGCGCATATCCTCGAACTCGCGCTCGAACGCGACGCCGCCGACGAGGCGCGCGCCGAAACCTCGTCCGAGACGCTGATCGCGCATCTGCTGGCCGGGCTGCAGGCGACGCTGGTGCCCGATTTCGTGCAGTGGACCGATCCGCGCGCCGTGCTCACGCGCGCCGAATTCCGCGCCGCCATCGCCAATACGGCGGCCATGCCCATGCCCGTGCGCCCCGCCGCGGCGGCGGCGCGACACCGGCGCAAGCGCCTGCCGGATGTCGAATCGGCCTACGCGCAACTGCGCACGCAGATGCCCGGCTTGCGGCGCAAGCGGGCCCATGACCGTGTCGAGGAAATGCGGCTCGACGCATTGCGCGCGGCGTTCCGCGATCCCGACCCGGCCGAGATCGAGGCGATGGCGCAGCCCGACGACATCCGCGAGCCCACCGCGCCGCTGCGTCTCAGCGTCTGGCTGATGACCTTTGCCATCGGGCTCTTTGCCCTGCCCGTGGCCGCAGCGCTGGCGGTGATCAACCTGCTGCGCGGCGAGAACATGCGCCTCGCCTCGCAGACCGCGGCGCTCACCGGCATGTTCATGGTGCTGGCCGCCAACGGGCAGATCGCGCAGGCGGCGCACCTGCTGGCGGCGCTGGGCGGATGAAGCGCCGCCGCGGACCCGCATCGGCCCGGGCGGCGCTTGTGTCGTGGCAGAGCCGCGATATGGTGGCGGCATGTGCATACCCGAAAGGATAGTGACCATGCCTGCCATGCCGATCCCCGCCACGCCGCGCCTCGCGGCTCTCGGTCTCTGGGCCTGCCTGCTGCTGGGCAGCCCCGCCGCGGCGCAGGCCGCCGGATGCGGTGACGGTGCGCAGGGATTCGAGGCGTGGAAGGACGCCTTCGCGCGCGAGGCGGCGGCAGAGGGCGTGGGCCCGCGCGGGATCGCGGCGCTGCGCGGGGCCAGTTATGCCCGCGCCACCATCGCCGCCGACCGCAACCAGAAGAGCTTTCGCTACAGCCTGGAGCGGTTCATGGAAATCCGCGGGTCTTCGGTGATCGTGGCACAGGGCCGCGACCGACTGGCGCGCAACGCCGCGTTCTACGCATCGCTCGAACGGGTCTACGGCGTGCCCGCGGGCGTGCTGATCGCCATCCACGGGATGGAAACCGGATTCGGCCGGTTCATGGGCGACAGCCGGGTGGTTTCGGCCATCGTCACGCTGACCTGGGATTGCCGCCGCTCGGATTTCTTCCGCCCGCACGCCATCGGCGCGCTCAAGCTGGTGGACCGGGGCACCATCACCGCCGAGACCCGCGGCGCGCGGCATGGCGAGTTGGGCCATACGCAATTCCTGCCCGGCAACGCCCTGCGCTACGGCGTGGACGGCGACGGCGACGGACGGGTTGATTTCTACGACCTGACGGATGCCATGGCCTCGACCGCCAATTTCCTGCGCGCCAAGGGCTGGCAGCCGGGCCGCGGCTACCAGGAAGGCGAGCCAAATTTCGCGGTGATCCAGCAATGGAACGCCGCCGGGGTCTACCAGAAGGCGATCGCCCTCATGGCGGCGCAGATCGACGGAGGCTGAGAGGCGCGGCGCGCGGGCCGTGGGCACAGTGCCCCCCTCCCCGCAGATGGAAAGACAAGATGTGTTCAAGGCGTAAACGGTGCACCGGTTTCCATCCCTTCGAGGACAGGAGCAAGCCGAGAGGCACAGGATGAGCAGGCAGATACACGGCGAGATCGCCGCACTGGAATATCACGGGCCGCCGGGAATGAACTTTCCCGACATCGTCGAGGAATTCGACATCGCCTCGCAGGGGCTGGCCACGCAGATCCGCCGCCTCACGTGGGACGGCGACGATATCGCGCTGATCGACCGCGAATGCGTGCGCATCGCGCTTGGCTGGCTGCCGCCCGAGCGCGAGAACCGGCCGCATTACCTGGTGATCGCCATCGGCCCGCCGCCGCGCCGCAACCGGTGCACGACCTTCGATCCGACGGCCTACCAGGTCCTGCTCGAGCGCGCGCTCGAGCGCGTGGCCGGCTATCTGCCGTTCGACGCGATCCTGCGCGGGCCCGCCTCGCGGACCGTCGGCACGGCGATGATGGACCGGACCTTCGACCTGCTGGGCGCGACCGGCCCGCGCCTGCGCCCCGAGGATATCGAGGCCGCGACACGCAAGCGCGCCGAGGCCCGCGACGGCGCGTGGCAGCGCGACGCGCTCGAACCCGAGAGCCTGCCCGCCATCCCGTCGCAGCCGCTGCGGCTGACCGTGGTCACGCTTGGGGTGCCGCTGTTCCTGCACGCACCGCCGGTCGGGGCGGCGCTGCTCGCCTATACCGCCCTGCGCGAGGCGCAGCCGCTGATCAGCGGCTGAGCCGCAGGCGGGATGCGCCGCGGGCGCGCGGGCGCTCAGCCCCGCTGCAGGCGCACCGGTATCTCGCGCGCCAGCCGGATGAGATGCGCCATGTAGGGCTTGTCGCCGTCCGCCTCGCGGATCGCCGCATAAAGCCGCTTGGTCTTGCCCCCTGCGGTCAGTGGGCGGG
>CAJXKX010000081.1 GCA_913055965.1 uncultured Roseovarius sp. | reverse complement strand
GCCCGCGCGGATGCCGACCAGCGGCGCGTAGGAGGCCTCCGCGGCATATTCCATCAGCACCGGTTCGCTGCGTTCGCTGCCACCCGCGAGCGGCACCAGGGAGGTGCCGTCGGTCCAGGGCATGATCTCGCTCATGTCGATGCCGGCGAGATCGCAGACGGTCGGCAGCACGTCGAGGGTGCTCACCGGCGCCGTTTCGTGCCGGGGCAGGAGATCGCGGTCGGAAATCATCAGCGGCACGCGCGACGAGCCTTCGAAGAAGGTCATCTTGAACCACAATCCGCGCTCGCCGAGCATGTCGCCGTGGTCGGAGACAAAGATGATGGTGGTGTCCTCGGTCAGGCGCATGGCGTCGAGGGCGGTCAGGATCTCGCCGATCTTGTCGTCCAGATAGGAGATGTTGGCGAAATAGGCGCGGCGCGACTTCCGGATGTCGTCGGTTGTGATGTCGAAATTGCGCCAGTTATTGGCATCGAAAATGCGCTTGGAATGCGGGTCCTGCTCCTCGTAACCGAAGGCCGGCACTTCCGGTTCGAGGTGCTCGCAATCCTCGTAGAGATCCCAGTATTTGCGTCGCGCGACGTAGGGATCGTGCGGATGGGTGAAGGAGACGGTCAGCATCCAGGGGCGCTCGTCATGGCCGCGGGCGAGTTCGTAGACCTTGCGCACCGCGTGATAGGCGACCTCGTCGTCATATTCCATCTGATTGGAAATTTCGGCGACGCCCGCGCCGGTGACGGAGCCCATATTGTGGTACCACCAGTCGATCCGCTCGCCGGGTTTGCGATAATCCGGCGTCCAGCCGAAATCGGCCGGATAGATATCGGTGGTCAGGCGCTCCTCGAAACCGTGCATCTGGTCCGGCCCGACGAAATGCATCTTGCCGCTGAGGCAGGTCTGATAGCCCGCGCGGCGCAGGTGGTGGGCGTAGGTGGGAATATCCGCCGAGAACTCGGCGGCGTTGTCGTAGACGCGGCTGCGCGACGGCAGCAGGCCCGACATGAAGCTGGCCCGCCCCGGCGCGCAGAGCGGCGAGGCGGTATAGGCATTGGCGAACCGCGTGGAGCGCGCCGCCAGGCGCCGCAGGTTGGGTGCGTGCAGCCAGTCCGCCGGGCCGTCGGGAAACAGCGTGCCATTGAGCTGATCGACCATGAAGATCAGGATATTGGGGCGGCGGGTCATCATTCCTCCTGTGGCAGGCTGGTGTCGAGATAGCGCAACAGCACGTCGATGGCGGCGTCGGGGGCGATGCCGCGCTCGCCCAGCGACTGCCGGATATAGAGCCCGTCGATCATCGCCGCGCAGCCGCGCGTGAGCGTGCGCGCGTCGCATCCGGGGATCTGGCGGAAAGCGTGGTAGAGGTTCGAGCGCAGCCGCCGCTGATAGACGTGGAGCAGCCTGCGCGCCTCGTCCGAGCGCTGCGCCTGGACGTAGAAATTGAGCCAGGCGGCGACCATCTCGGGGCGGAACTGCGCCGGGGTGAAGCTGGCGCGGATGATCGCCTCGATCCGATCGCGCGGGGATTTCGCCATAGCCAGCGCGCCGCGCACCTCGGCGCGGTAGAGCGTGAGGATATGGCGCATCGCGGCGGCGAACATCGCCTCCTTGGAGCCGAAATAGTGGTGCGCCAGCGCGCTGGACATGCCCGCGCGCCGCGCGATCTGCGCCACCGTCACGTCAAGCGCGCCGCGGGCGCCGATCTCGTGGATCGTGGCCTCGAGCAGCGCCCCGCGCCGAATCGGCTCCATTCCCAGCCTGGGCATGTCTCTCTCCGCGTCGCTCAGCTTGCCAGACCGGCCTAAGCGTGTTTAATTGACTCGTCAATCAATAACCTGGGAGAGGGCACCGCCGAGAAGCTTCACGAGAATGACGTTGTATTTCACGCCAGCGTCATATTAGCCTTTACACATAACAGGTGACCGCCCGCGCACCCCGCGCGAGGCCGGTTCCGCATAACCCAAAGGGAGATACCGAACATGACACGCATCCTTACCGGCGGCATGAATCGCCGCGGTTTCATGGCCACCACCGCAGGCGCAGCGCTTGTCGCCTCGATGCCGCTGAGCGCGCGAGCCGAGCCCAAGCGCGGGGGCCACTTGCGCGTGGCGAAGGGCCACGGCCAGACCACCGACACGCTCGATCCCGGCCAGTGGTCGAACGGCTACATGCTGGCCCTCGGCTATGGCATCCACGGCTTTCTGACCGAGGTGGCCGCCGATGGCAGCCTCGTGCCGCAGCTTGCCGAAAGCTGGGAAGCCTCCGCCGACGCCTCGGTCTGGCGGTTCAAGATCCGCCAGGGCGTGACCTTCCATTCCGGCAAGCCGCTGACCGTCGAGGACGTGGTCGCCTCGATCAACCACCATCGCGGCGAGGACAGTACCTCGGCCGCGGGTCCCATCGTCGCGCCGATCACCGAGATCGCCACCGAGGGGTCGGACACGGTGGTGTTCACGCTCGAGGGCGGCAATGCCGACTTCCCCTTCACGCTCAGCGACTATCACCTCGCCATCTGCAAGGCCGAGGGCGACAGCATCGACTGGCGCTCGGGCGATGGCTGCGGCAGCTACATCCTCAAGGATTTCAACCCCGGCGTTTCGTCGAGCTTCGAGCGCAACCCCAACCACTGGCGCGATGACGTGGCCTGGGTGGACAGCTGCGAGCTGTTGTCGATCGTCGATCAGAACGCGCGCACCACGGCGCTCGGCTCGGGCGACGTGCACGCCATCGACCGGGTCGATCTCAAGTCGGCGGGCCTGCTTGCGCGCCGCCCCGGCGTAACCATCGAGACGCTGTCGGGCACGCAGCACTACACCTTCGCGATGGACACGCGCGCCACGCCCTTCAGTGACAACAACGTGCGCCAGGCGCTGAAATACGGCATCGACCGCGAGGAACTGGTCGAGAAGATCCTGTTCGGCTACGGATCGGTCGGCAACGACCACCCGATCGGGCGCGGCCAGCGCTTCTACAATGACGAGATGGAGCAGAAGGCCTACGATCCCGACAAGGCCAAGTGGTATCTCAAGCAATCCGGGCTCGACAGCGTCGATGTGAGCCTCTCGGCGGCCGATGCGGCCTTCAGCGGTGCGGTCGATGCCGCCGTGCTGTTCCAGAACTCGGCCAAGGCAGCGGGCATCAACCTCAAGGTCGACCGCGTGCCGAACGACGGCTACTGGTCCGATGTCTGGATGAAGAAGCCCTTCTCGGCGGTCTACTGGGGCGGACGCCCGGTCGAGGACCAGATGTTCTCGACCGCCTACCAGTGCGGCGCGGCCTGGAACGACAGCTTCTGGTGCAACGAACGCTTTGACGAACTGCTCGTGAAGGCGCGCGCGGAACTCGACGACTCCAAGCGCCGCGAGATGTATTTCGAGATGCAGGATCTCGTCGGAAACCAGGGCGGCGTCTGCATTCCGATGTTCGCCAACTATGTCCACGCCATCGGCGACAAGGTCGCGCATGGCGAGATGGGCTCGAACTGGGAAATGGACGGCGAGCGCTGGATGGAACGCTGGTGGATGGTCTGACCCATACCGCCTGAAACAGATGCCGGGGCCCGGGGGGATCGCCTCCCGGGCCCTTGGCCAAGCGGGCCGCGCGCCCGGACAACCGACACCGGACAACCGAAGAACGGGAGAGACACGATGACCCTCAGGACAACGCTTTCCGCCCTTGCCCTTGGCCTCGCCGCGGGCCCCGCGCTCGCCAATTGCGAGAGCGTCACCTTCTCCGACGTGGGCTGGACCGACATCACCGCCACCACCGCCGCCACGACCGTGGTGCTGGAGGCGCTGGGATACGAGACCGAGACCAAGGTCCTGTCGGTGCCCGTGACCTACACCTCGCTCGCCGCCGGTGACATCGACGTGTTCCTTGGCAACTGGATGCCCACGATGGAGGGCGACATCGCCCCCTACCGCGAGGCCGGCACCGTGGACACCGTGCGCGCCAACCTCGAGGGCGCGAAATACACGCTTGCCACCAATGCCGCCGGGGCCGCGCTCGGCATCACCTCCTTCGGGGCCATCGCCGAGCATGGCGAGGCGCTCGACAGCACCATCTACGGCATCGAGCCGGGCAATGACGGCAATCGCCTGATCCTCGACATGATCGAGGCCGACGCCTTTGGCCTCAAGGGTTTCGAGGTCAAGGAAAGCTCCGAGCAGGGCATGCTCGCGCAGGTGGCCCGCGCCGACCGCCGCGAGGAACCCATCGTCTTTCTCGGGTGGGAGCCGCACCCGATGAACGCCAACCACGACATGACCTACCTCACGGGCGGCGACGACTGGTTCGGCCCCGATCTGGGGGGGGCCACCGTCTATACCAACACCCGCGCGGGCTATGTCGGGGAATGCCCGAACGTCGGCAAGCTCCTGCAGAACCTCGAATTCACGCTGGCCATGGAAAACGAGATCATGGGCGCGATCCTCAATGACGGGGCCGACCCCGAGGACGCGGCGACCGCCTGGCTCAAGGCCAATCCCGGTGTGCTCGACGGCTGGCTCGACGGCGTGACCACGGCGGATGGCGGCGACGCAATGGCGGCGGTCAAGGGTGAGTTGGGCCTCTGACCCCTTCGCGCCGCCCGGCAGTCTCGCGGGCGGCGCGCCTTTCGTTCCATGACATTCCGACATGCGAGGCATCCCCATGGACTGGCTGAGCGATCACAAGATCCCCGTGGGCGACTGGGCCGAGGATTTCTTTCTCTGGCTGCAGGGCAACGCCGCCGCGTTCTTCGATGCGCTCGCGATTCTGATGGAGACGCTGATCGACGCCTTTCTCTGGGTGCTGCAGAGTCCGCATCCGCTGGTGATCATTGCCGCTTTCGTCGGCTTCACATGGGCGCTGCAGCGCAACTGGAAGACCTGCCTCTTCGTCCTCCTCGGCTTCCTCTTCATCCTCAATCAGGGCTATTGGGAGGAAACCACCGAGAGCCTCACGCTGGTGCTGTCGTCGTGCATCTTCTGCATGGCCATCGGCGTGCCCATCGGCATCGCCGCCGCCCACCGCCCCCGGCTCTATGACGCGATGCGGCCGGTTCTCGACCTCATGCAGACGCTGCCGCCCTTCGTCTACCTGATCCCGGCGATCGTGTTCTTCGGCATCGGCATGGTGCCGGGGCTGATTGCCACGGTGATCTTCGTGGTGCCCGCGCCCATCCGCCTGACGCATCTGGGCATCTCCAATACGCCGCAGCCGCTATTGGAGGCGGCACAGGCATTCGGCGCGACCAACCGGCAAACCCTGTGGAAGGTGGAATTGCCCTACGCCCTGCCGCAGATCATGGCGGGGCTCAACCAGACCATCATGCTGTCGCTCTCGATGGTGGTGATCGGTGCGCTCGTCGGCGCGGATGGCCTTGGCGTGCCGGTGCTGCGCGCGATCAACACGGTCAATATCTCGCTGGGGTTCGAATCGGGGCTGATGATCGTGGTGGTGGCCATCGTGCTCGACCGGATGCTGCGCATGGAGGGCCGGAAATGAGCCAGACCGCCGTCCGCTTCGACCGTGTCTCCATCGTCTTCGGCGACGCGCCCGAGACCGCCCTGCCGCTGATGGACGAGGGGCGCGAGCGCGGCGACATCCAGCAGGCAACCGGCCAGATCCTCGGCGTGCACGATTGCGACCTGTCGGTGGACGCGGGCGAAATCCTCGTGCTGATGGGCCTGTCGGGGTCGGGCAAATCCACGCTGCTGCGCGCTGTCAACGGGCTCAACCCGGTGGTGCGTGGCCGCGTCGAGGTTCATGACGGCAGCGGAATGGTAGACGTGACCCATGCCGACGCCGCCACCCTGCGGCGCCTGCGCCAGCGCCATATCGCCATGGTGTTCCAGCAATTCGGCCTCTTGCCCTGGCGCAGCGTGGCCGAGAATGTGGGGCTGGGCCTCGAACTCGCGGGCATCCCCAAGGCCGAGCGCGCGCGGCGCGTCACAGATCAGCTTGCCCTCGTCAATCTGTCGGACTGGGCCTCTCGCCGCGTCGGCGAGTTGTCGGGCGGGATGCAGCAGCGCGTGGGTCTCGCCCGCGCCTTCGCCACAGATGCGCCGATCCTTCTGATGGACGAGCCCTTCTCGGCGCTCGACCCGCTGATCCGCAACCACCTGCAGGACGAGCTCATCGACCTGCAAAAGACGCTGGGGCGCACGATCATCTTCGTCAGCCACGACCTTGACGAGGCGTTCAAGCTGGGCGACCGGATCGCCATCATGGAGGGCGGGCGCATCGTGCAATGCGGCACCCCGCAGGACATCTTCACCAACCCCGCCACCGGCTACGTGGCCGATTTCGTGGCGCACATGAACCCGCTGGGCGTTCTGTGCGCGCGCGACGTGATGGAGCCCGCCGAAGGCGCCCCCGACGCCACCGTGCCCGCCGACGCCACGATCCAGGCGGTGATGGAGGCGGCCCAGGGCCATGATGCACCGGTGGGGGTAGAGGAAAACGGCAAACTCCTCGGCCAGATCACCCGTAACCGCATCCTCGCCAAGCTGCTCGATCCGCGCGCCTGACGCGCCCAGCCCAAAGGTTCCCCCATGCGTGCCGCCCTGCTCTCCCGCTTCGACACCCCGGTCGAGATCACCACCCTGCCCGACCCTGATTGCCCGCGCGACGGCGCGGTGATCGCGGTGCGCGCCTGCGGCGTCTGCCGCTCGGATCACCACGCCTGGAAAGGGGCCGATCCCGACATGGCGCTGCCCCATGTCATGGGCCACGAATTCGCGGGCGAGGTGATCGAGACCGGGCCGGAATGCCATGCGTTTCGCGTGGGCGATCGCGTCACCGCGCCCTTCATCCTGGGCTGCGGGGCCTGCCCCGATTGCCGGGGCGGCGAGCCCACGATCTGCGACCACCAGCAGGTGATCGGCTTTACCGGGTGGGGAGCCTTTGCCGAGCGCATCGCCATTCCGCGCGCCGATTTCAACCTCGTGCGCCTGCCCGACGCGCTGGATTACGCCGCCGCCGCCGGCATGGGCTGCCGCGTCACCACCGCGTTCCGCGCGCTGGTGGATCGCGCCGCCCTCGCTCCCGGCGAATGGGTGGCGGTGCATGGCTGCGGCGGGGTGGGCCTGTCGGCGATCCTGATCGCGCAGGCGCTCGGCGCGCGCATCCTTGCGGTGGACGTGACCCCCGCGGCGCTGGCGCTGGCGCGCGATCTGGGGGCCACGGCCACGCTCGATGCCAGCACCGCCGAGGACGTGGGCGCGGCGGTGCGCGACCTGACGGGCGGCGGCGCGGATGTCTCGCTCGACGCGCTGGGGATCACCGCGACCTTTCACAACTCTCTGAAAAGCCTGCGCAAGATGGGGCGGCATGTGCAGATCGGTATGCCGCTCGGGCCGCATGCCACGCCCGACCTGCCGTTGCTCGACCTCGTCTATTCCCGCCAGATCACGCTGCACGGCACGCGCGGGATCGGCGCTCACCGCTTTGCCGCGCTGATGGGGATGATCGAGGTGGGCCGCCTCGATCCCGCGCGCCTCGTCACCCGACGGATCGGGCTTTCGGGGCTGCATGACGCGCTCGCGGCGATGGACGGCTATGGCGGGTCCGGAGTCACAGTCGTGGATGACATGGGCGGCTGAGCCGTCACGGCGCTGCCCGTTTTCCGGCAAGCCCCTGCCGCGAATCCATGCTCTGATGGGGGAACACCGGCAGGGGCGGCCCCGGTCGCCCTGCCCGACCCAGAGGATGAGGCAGATGACCGAGCAAGACACCCCCCGCGGCGGTCCGCCGCGCCCGCCGCGCGACGCACAGCGCCCGAAACCGGCCCCGGCCCCGATCTTTCGCGATTTCGCGAGCATCTGAGCGCCCGCCGCTGCAT
>CAJXKX010000080.1 GCA_913055965.1 uncultured Roseovarius sp. | reverse complement strand
CGGATGGACGACACATGGCTTGCCCGGCAGTTCCTGCTGCATCTCTCCGAGACGCAGGACCGGCAGGGGCTCGCGCAGATGGGCGCGATGCTGCGCGACATCGGCACGCCCTACCTGCAGGTCACGCTGGGCAAGGCGGCGGCGGAGCGCGGCATCGTGCTGCCGGCCACCTACTACCCGCTTCATCCGCTCAGCGGCCTGGACCTGCCCGTGCCGATGGAATGGGCGCTCGCCATCGCCCGCCGCGAGAGCGAGTTCAACCCGGTGGTCATGAGCGGCGCGGGCGCGCGCGGGCTGATGCAGCTGATGCCCGCCACCGCCCGCGAGATGGCCCGCGAGGCGGGGATCGCCACGGACGAGATGCGGCTGGTCAGCGACTGGCCCCACAACGCCCGGCTCGGCGCGGCCTATCTCGCGCAGTTGCGCGGGCGCTACGAGGGCAACCCGCTCTTGATGGCCGCCGCCTACAATGCCGGGCCGGGGCGCGTGGCGGGCTGGCTCGAGACCCATGGCGACCCGCGCGGCATGAGCCCCGAACAGGTGCTCGACTGGATCGAGCACCTGCCCTTTCGCGAGACGCGCAACTACGTGATGCGCGTGGCCGAGAGCCTGCCGGTCTACCGTGCACGGCTCGGCCGCCCGGCGCTGCCGCGCCCCTTCTCGCAGGAGATCGCGGGCCGCGACGCCCCGCGCGGCACCGACTGACGCGCCTCAGAAGGCATATTGCCAGCCCAGCGTCGCGACCCAGTCGGTTTCCATCTGCGGGCCGTTCAGATCGCGATAGAGCGGCACACCGATCTCGGCGGCGAGCCGATGCCCGCGCAGCGCGCCGCTCTGCCCCATCAGGTTGACCCCGGCCCAGAGCATCACCGTCTCGCCGCCGTAATTCGACGGGTCGGCGGTCTGCACGGGGGCCGAAATCTGCGGATCGCGCCCGGTGATGTCATCCGCCGTCTTTGCCTCGATCCGCCCCGAGAGGCTCAGCGCCGGGGCGGGCTGATAGCTGGCCCAGGCCGTGAGCTTGGCCTCGTTGCCCAGCCGGTAGCCATTGTTCTTGCCCGTGCGGATCACACCGGCAAGCTGCGCGCCCCAGGCCAGTTTGCCCTCGCGCCCGTTATAGGTGAGGCCCGGCAGCAGGTCATAGGTCCCCGATCCGATCTGCATCGCGTAGGGCAGGCGCACGTTCGGTCGCGTGTTCATCGGGGTCAGCACGCTGCCCCGCTCCGAGGTCGAACCGGTGGGCAGGCTCACCCCGATATTGAGGTGCCACTTGTGATTGCCCCGCTCGGCGAGGCCGACGAGCGCCGAGACCTTCACGTCGCCCCAGCCCTCCGATTCAGTGCGGAACCCGCCCAGCACATTTGCCCCCATCCCGCCCTGGAACGTGATGTGATCCATCTTCTTTTCGATCCAGGGCAGCATCGCCATCAGCGTCAGCCGGTCAGAGGGCGCATACATCGCCCCGAACATGTGCATCTGCATCTGCATGTCGGTGGGCACCACCCGCAGCGTGGGCGGCATCCCGCCGCCGCCATTGGGGATGGTCGTGGCGATGGTGGCGGGGTCCACACTGTTGGTGCCGATCCGGTTGCCGCGCATGTCCATGTACATGTAGCGATAGGATAGCATCACCTCGCCGGTCTTGTGGCGGTGATCGCCCATCACGCCGATGGGCGCATGGCCATCGGCGCGCAACGGGGGCGGGCCTGCCACCGCGCCCGGCGCGAGGGCATCCTCGTGGGCCACGGCAGGCGCGGTGAAAAGACAAAGCGAGAGCGTCGCGCAGGCCGCGGCCGCGCGCAAGGTAAGGTGTGTCATGGGTCTGGTTTCTTGGGTCTGTGGCGATATCCGACGGAGCCGGGCCTGGGGCACTATGGGGGCACTATGGGGCATGCCCCGTCGTCCCGTGCGGACATGCGGTCGGACTATCCGGAAATCGATTTGGATGAATGCGCCACGCGGCGCGGCACGCAGGGGGATGGGCACGGCATGGGCCATCGGGGCTGCGCATCCCGGGTTTCGTTCCTTGCCCCGCCAGCCCGCTGGAGAGAGCGGCCGGGCCGAAACCGGATGCGGGTGCGAACCGCACGGGATGTCCCGCTGGAGATGCCGTACGCCGCAGGAATACGGCGCACCGCACGGGAAGGCCCGTCAGGCACGCATGCCGGTTATCCCCAAGCCGATACCGGCGGAGCGCGGGCGCTATAGGCAGAGCAGGGGGTCTGCGCCTCGGGGCAGGCCGCCTCGTCGAGCGACGAAAGAACCGACCACGCGACGATCCGCGCGGCGCTTTCGGTGGTGCTCGCGGCCAGTGCGGCAGGCGATTTGAAGAACGGGCAGGGCGTGTTCAGATGATGCCCGCCCTCCTCGTCCACCGCCTCGGGCGCGGCTGCTGCATCATAGAGACACAACTCGCCGCCCAATGCGACCGCCTCGGCCTTGAGCACCGCCTGCGCGCGCTCGGCGGCGCGGGCGGCGTCGGCCAGTTCGTGATGGCAGTCGATGGCGGCGGCGGTGGCGACACGGGTGCACAGCAGCAGCACGAGCAACGCCGGGGCGATCCTGCCCCCCGACATGCCAGCAATCCGTGCGCGAATACCCATGATCACAAATCCAACGCCCGAAAATGCCGGGCCAGATGAGAAAAGGCTACCGGGCGTTTCGCAACCGGTCAAGCCTGCAGGGGTTCAGGGCGACAGCCACCGCACCTTGCCCATGCCGCTCGTGTCGTAGCCGCCCAGCGCGACCGCCTTGGCCGCCACGCTCTCGGATCGCATGAAGCCGACCAGCTTCTGCACCGGTTCGGTGAAATAGGCGCGCCGGTCGACCAGCAGGTCGAACCGTTCGCGCAACAGCGGGCGGAACACCAGGCGGAACTGCCGCGCCATCGCCTCGATCCCCAGCGTCGCCTCGGCCTCGCCCGCCGCCACCGCAAGCGCCGCGTCGCTCTCGGTATGGGCGGGGGCGGGCACGGTCGACAGGTCCGCCGCATCGAGCCCCGCCTCCGCCATCAGCCGGGCAAACAGCGCAGAGGTGCCCGCCCCCTCCTGCCGCAGGATCACCCGCCGCCCGCGCAGATCGGCGAAATCACGCACCATGTCGGCCACCTGCGGCGCGAGGATCAGCCCGCGCACCCGGCTCGCCCAGCCGATCAGCACCGCGTCCCCCAGGCCGCGCGCCTCCAGCGTCTCGGTGTTCCAGTCGTGCTCGCCGGGGATATGCAGCCCCGCCATCGCCGCCTCGCCCCGGCACCAGGCATCCAGCCCGGCCGTGCTGCCGTTCCACAGGGTCGCCAGCGCCGATCCGCTCTCGCGCAGCGCCCAGTCGAGCAGCGGGTCGTGCGAGCCGGTCACCACGCCCGGTCTCAGGGCGGGGCGCACCGCGCCCTCGCCCTCGATCCAGGCGGTGATCTCGGATTGCGGAAACAGCAGCTTGCCGGTGACCTTGCGATGCGGGATCTCGCCCGCCGCCACCATGTCGTAGACCTTGCGTTCGCGCACGCGCAGCAGGTCGGCGACTTCTTTCGTGGTCAGGTAGCTCGGGTCCATCGGCTCTCGGCGGTCGCGGCAGCTGTTCTCCCGGTCCTAGCCGATCCGGACCGGGAAATCAGCAGGAAAGCGCAGTCAGAGCCGGTTGACGGGCAGCTTGAGCATCGGGATGCCGTCGCGATCCTTCGGCACCTCGCCCGCGCGCATGTTGACCTGCAACGACGGCAGGATCAGCCGGGGCATCGCCAGTTGGGCATCGCGCTCGGTGCGGAATTTCACGAACTCTTCCTTGCTCTTGCCGCCGCCCACATGGATGTTGCCCGCCTTTTCCTCGGCCACCGTCGTCTCCCACGCGATATCGCGCCCGCCGGGGCCGTAGTCGTGGCACATGAAGAGCCGCATCTCGTCAGGCAGCGCCAGCACCTTCTGGATGCTGTCATAGAGATCGCCCGCGTCGCCACCCGGAAAGTCGGCCCGCGCCGAGCCGCCATCGGGCATGAAGAGCGTATCGCCAACGAAGGCCGCATCGCCCATCACATGCACCATGCAGGCGGGCGTGTGGCCGGGCGTGTGCATGGCAAAGCAGGTCATGCCGCCCACGGTGTAGGTACCGCCATCGCGGAACAGCCGGTCGAACTGGCTGCCGTCGCGCTGAAACTCGGTGCCCTCGTTGAAAATCTTGCCGAACACGTCCTGCACGACCATGATCTTCTCGCCGATGCCGATCTTGCCGCCGAGACGCTCTTGAATATAGGGGGCCGCCGACAGGTGATCGGCATGGACATGCGTTTCGATGATCCATTCGAGGCTCAGCCCCTCACGCTCGATATACCCGATCATGGCATCGGCGTGGTCATAGGTGATCCGCCCCGCCGCCATGTCGATATCCATCACCGAATCGACCACCGCGCAGGCGTCCGAACCCGAATCCCTCACCACGTAGCTGATCGTGTTCGTGCCCTCGTCGAAGAACGCCTCGACCTGCGGTTTGACATCGAGGTTCACCGGATAGCCCGTCATGCCAATGCTCCCTTTCCTGCCTGTCTGTCCCTGACCGTGCGCGCCACCCACAGCCCGGCGAGCAGCGCCACCACGAATCCCGCGACTTCCGCCTTGCCAGAGCCGAGCGCGGGCACCGCGGCACCGGGGCAGAACCCGGCGATGCCCCAGCCCACGCCGAACACCGCCGAGCCGCCGACCAGCCGCGCGTCGATATCGCGCGCCGTGGGCAGCTGGAATCGCTCCTCGATCACCGGCGCGTCGCGGCGCAGCACCACCCGGTAGCCGACAAAGGTGGTCACCAGCGCCCCGCCCATGACGAAGATGAGGCTCGGGTCCCACGTCCCGGCGATATCGAAGAAGTTGAGCACCTTGGCCGGGTTGATCATGCCCGAAATGGCAATTCCCGCGCCGAACACAAGGCCCACGATGAAAGCGGACAGCAATCGCATGGCTCAGCCCCCCATCACGTGACGAATGACATAGACGGTGATCCCGCAGGTGATCATGAACGTGACCGTCGCCACCAGCGAGCGCGGCGACAGCCGCGCGTTGCCGCACACCCCGTGCCCCGAGGTGCAGCCCGCCCCGAAGGTCACGCCGACCCCCACGATGAACCCGCCCGCAAGGATCATCGGCCAGCTTACCGGCACCTCGACGGCAGGCATCTGCCCGGTCAGCGCCATCACCAGCAAGGGCCCCGCGATCATCCCCGCGACCATCGCCGCGCGCCAGCCCTTCTCGCCCGGCGCGGTGCCCGTCACCAGCCCCGACAGGATGCCCGTGGCCCCCATGATCCGCCCCTGAAAGAACATCAGCAGCACCGCCGACAGCCCGATCAGCACGCCGCCCGCCAGCGATTGCAGCGGCGTGAATTCCGTCTCGAATCCCGTCATCGTGTCTTCTCCCCAATGCTTCCCGGACCTCGCGGTCCCTCGCCATGGCCCGCGCCGCCCCGTTGCGGCGCGCCACATATCTTCTGTTATGAATATATGCTCCCGGACCGGGAATTTACAGGGCAATCATGCGATCCGGCGGGCGGCCACGCGATTGTGACCGCGCCTCACGCCCCCGCGCGCCGGGCGCGCATCGTGCCCCGCGCAATCGCCACCACCGCGATCACCGTCAGCCCCCAGAAGAACCAGGTGATCGGCCCGCGCAGCAGGATATCGGGGCTGCCGCCCGACATCAGCATGGACTGACGGAAATTGTCCTCGAGCAGCGGCCCTAGGATGAAGGCGATGAGAAACGGTGCCGGCGGCACGTGCAGCCGCCCCATCGCAAAGCCGACCCAGCCCATCACGAACATCACGCCCACGTCGAAGATGTTGTTGTTGACCGCGAACACCCCGTAGATGCACAGCACCAGCACCATCGGCATGAGAATGCGCTTGGGGATATCGGCCACGGGCCGGAAGCCGCGAATCGCCAGCCCGCCGACGACGAAGAGGATGCCCGACGACAGAATCAGCCCGATGAAGAGGCCGTAGATGATATCGACGTTCAGCACGAACATCATCGGCCCCGGCTGCAGCCCGTGCACCATGAAGGCCCCGATGATGATCGCGGTGATCACGTCGCCCGGCACGCCCAGCGCCAGGAGCGGGATGAGCGTCGCGCCCGCCACGCCGTTGTTGCCCGCCTCCGATGCCGCGACCCCCTCGATCTCGCCCTTGCCGAAATTCGCCTTGTTGGGCGATTTGCGCCGCGCCTCGGAATAGCTGAGGAACGCCGCCGGGGCCGCGCCGATGCCGGGGATGGAGCCGAGGAACACGCCGATGAAGCTGCCCCGGATGATCGAGCGGAAACTGCGCCTGTATTCCGCGAAGGTCACCCATTTGCTGCCCAGTTTCTGCACCTTGCCCACATGCCCGGTGGGATGCCAGACCATGTTGATCACCTCCGGGATGGCAAAGAGGCCGATCAGCACGGCGATGAAATTGAGCCCGCCCATCAGGTTCGGATCGCCGAAGGTGAACCGGTTGGTGCCATAGACCAGATCGAGCCCGATGGTGGCCAGCAAGAGCCCCAACAGCGCCGAGAGCGCGCCGCGCAGCAGGCTCTCGCCCGACACGCCCGCGATGATGGTGAGCGAAAAGAGGATCAGCGCGAAAAACTCCGGCGGGCCGAAGCTGAGCGCGAAGGACGCAAGGAAGCCCGCAAAGAAGATAAGCGCGAGGTTCGACACGAAATCCGCCGTGCAGGACGCCCAGAGCGCCATCCCGAGCGCGCGCCCCGCCTCGCCCCGCGCCGCCAGCGGGTGCCCGTCGAGGATGGTGGCGGATGAGGCGGGCGTGCCCGGCGTCTTGATCAGGATCGCCGGGATCGAGCCGCCGAAGATGCCCCCCTTGTAGACGCCCAACAAGAGCAGGATGCCGTTGATCGGCTCCATCGGAAAGGTGAAGGGCAGCGCCAGCGCCACCGCCATCGTGGCCGAGATGCCGGGAATCGCGCCGCCCACCACGCCGATCACGATCCCGATCGCCAGAGACAACAGCGCCTCCCAGTTGCCGACCAGCGAAAGCCCCGCCATCAGGCTGTCATAAAGGCTCATGGCAACCTCACCAGATCACCTTGCGGGATGGCGACGCTCGCCACATGCGCGAAGAAGGCATAGAGGATCAGCGGCACCACCACGGCGCAGATCACCGCCGCCGCCGGGTGCCGCGTCTTGACCAGAAAGGCCAGCGCCACGAAGGCCAGCATCGAGGTCCAGACCATGCCCAGCACCGGCATCACCCAAAAGGTGAGCGCCATCAGCACGGCAAAGGCCACCAGCCGCACCGCGCCCGCCTGCGGGTCGGGGATCGCCTCGTTGACCGCCTCTCCGCCAGCCTCGCGCCAGCCCGCGAAGGCCAGCCCCAGCCCCACGACCCCGGTCAGACCGCCGAGGATATAGGGCCAGAACAGCGGCGACAGAACGATATTGCGCACGTTGCTCGGCGACGACACCCAGTTCGGGATCGCGTATGTCACGAGAAAGACCGCCGCCAGAATCGCGCCGAGTCCCAGCCGAAGCTGCATTGCCCGATGGCTCACCCCTGCCCCTCCCCGTTGATCGCACGCGCCCGGCCGCCTCCCCGCGGCCGGGCGGATGCTGTCGGGTTTCAGCCTTCGATGCGCATGCCCAGCTTGTCAACCAGCGCGCGGAAGGTCTCGTACTGCGTCTCGATGAAGTCGTTGGCCTCTTCCGGGCTCATCACCTCGATGACCGAGCCGCGTGCCGTCATCTGCTCGACGAATTTCTCGTTTCCGGCCGCTTCGGCCATCCACTCGCCCCATTTGGCGGCCACGTCGTCGGGCAGGTCATCCGGCCCGGCGATACCGGTCCAGCCGACCAGCTGCCGCAACTCGGGCTTGCCCA